>JAVBRL010000217.1:0-5059 GCA_031547985.1 Synergistaceae bacterium | reverse complement strand
CGAGCCCGGCTCAACGACGCTCAGCTACGACAGCGTCTGGGTGATCGCCGAAGCCGCCATGCGGTCCGCCAAGGCAACGGGCAAGATCTCGGGCGAGGGCGTCGCCAAGCAGATCTACAACATGAAGGACTTCAAGCTGATCGACTTCACCTACACGTGCGACCAGAGGAACAACAACCCCTACAAAAAGCCGATCGCTTTCCTGATTTGCAAAGACGGCAAAGAGCACCTCTACAAATATTTCACCCCGACAGCGGACTAAAGGGGAAAAAAGGAAAATACGTTGTAAAATGAACGCATCGGACCGGCGCTCGTTACCGATCGCCGGTCCGGTTTGTTTTTCCAGTTTTTCCGGTTTTTCCGATTTTTGCAATTTTTACGAAAAAGAAAAAACAAAACCCATTCCGAGGAGGAGATTTCTCATGTCAGAATCCAAGCCGTCCGCCCCGCCCCTGAAGCCCGCCGACTGGGCGAAAAACCTTCCGCGACCCGCTTACAAAAATCTCGAGAGGGTCATCACGAGCGAGGATTGGTTTTCGGTCTATAAAACGCACGAAAACACGTACACGATCTACGAGGACGGCCAGTACGAGGAGGCGATCTCCTATCTCGTGATCGGCCGGAAGTCGGCGCTGCTACTCGACGCGGGAAACGGCATCGCCGACATCCGCAGCCTCTGCCGCGAACTCACGGACCTGCCCGTCGCTCACGCGCTGACGCATTCGCACATCGACCATGTCGGGTCGAGCTACCTGTTCGACGACATCGCCGCGTTCGACGACGCGCACGGCTTCGCACGCCGAAACGCCGCCCTGGGCTTCTTCCACGAAAAAGCCAAAAACTACATCGGCCACCCGGTCGTCGTCAAGCCGTACCCCGCCTATTTCGACCCCAACACGTACTGCATCCCCCCGTACCGCGTCACACGGTGGCTGAAAGACGGCGACCGCTTCGACCTGGGAGGGCGCACGCTCGAGGTGATCCACACCCCCGGACACTCGCCCGACTCGATCTGCTTCCTGGACGCGACCGCGCGGCTTCTTTTCTTGGGCGACATCTTCTACACCGGATCGATCTACGCGTGGGCCGACGACGGCGCCAACATCGACCGCATGGCGGCGTCGTACGAGAAAGTCCTCGCGCGCTCGTCGGAATACGACACCGTGATGCCCTCCCATAACGAGCCGGCGATCGAAAAGGAGATGCTCGAAAAAGCCTACGCCGCGTTCGTGGAGATCAAAAACGGAGGCGGCAACCCCGTGGTTTTAAGCAACGGAAAGAAAAAATACGACTACGGGCGCTTCGCGTTCGTCATCGGCTAGCTCTCCTCACAGAAACGACAGTAGCCCATCGCACGACAAAACGGCCCCTGAAACCGGGAGCCGTTTTTTTATTTTCCTTCGTATTTAAATCTAAAACGTCTCGTCGACACACGACAGAAATTCTTCGATCGATTCGTGCACAACGCAATCGGCCAAGCCGTCGAGCGGCGTCGGTTCGCGGTTGCAGATCGCGAGCTTCGCCCCGGCCGCCTTGGCCACGCGGGGAAACGCGTTCGCCGGCGAGACGGCCAGCGAAGAACCCAGCACGACGAAAAGCCCGCACGCGTTCGCCCATTCTTCGCCCTGATCGAGCGCTCCACCAGGCAGCATCTCGCCGAAGAGCACGACGCCGGGGCGAAGGAAGCCGCCGCACTCGGGGCAGTCGCCGCGCTCCATGAAAACGTCTTTTTCAAAATAGGAACGGCACGAATCGCAACGGATTTCCGCCAGCCGCCCGTGCAGCTCGGCGACGTTGCGCGACCCCGCGTCCCTGTGAAAACCGTCGATGTTCTGCGTGATCACGCCCTGCAACAGCCCGCGCTTCTCCCAATCCGCCAGGATCTCGTGTCCGCGGTTGGGGCGCGCGTGCGCCAGCCCCTCGAGGCGGTGGCGGTAGAACGCGAGGAATTCCTCCCGGTTATGCCGCATCGCCGAGACGCTGGCGATGCGCGTGGGATCCTGTCCCTTCCAAAGCCCCTGGGGCGAGCGAAAATCGGGCAGTCCCGAGGCCGTGCTCATCCCCGCTCCCGTGAAGACAACGGTGCTCCCGGCAGCTTCGCTCATCCAACACGCGACACGTTGCGCTTCGTTCATCGGCTTGGCCCTCCCTTTTTTCGAATACGCGCTATACTCATACTTTATCATTTCTGTCGCGGGTGAAAACGCGATCGGGAGGTATTCTTGCTTTGCGAATCGTCGTGGTGGGCGCGGGGGAAGTCGGTTACGCCGTCGCCAAGAATCTTTCGGAGGACCGGCACGACATCATCCTCATCGAGGAGGACGAGTCCCGGGCCGACAAGGTTGAAAACGAACTCGACGTCATGCTGATCCGGGGCAACGGCGCGCGCCCTCCCGTGCTCGAGCGCGCGGGCATCGGCCCCGACGGAACGGAAGTCGACATGCTGATCGCGTGCACGAACCGCGACGAGGTGAACATCCTCGCTTGCTGGATCGCGCGCAAGATGGGCGTCAAACAGGTCATCTCGCGCGCGGTGGGGCTCGAATACACCGACACGAAAGCATGGGCGCACGACCTGGGTATCAACCTGATGATCTCGCCGGAGCGATCCGTCGCACGCCGGATCGAAAGCCTGCTCGAGATCCGCACGGCGCTCGAGGCCACGGAGATCGCCGGTGGGCGCGCGGGCATGTACCTCTTCGAGATCGCCCCAGGCGCCCGCGCCGCGGGCGTCGCCCTGCGCGACCTGCGCCGCATGTTCCCCCAGATCACGGTGCTGCTCATCTATGTACAACACGGCGACGAAGGGTTCATCCCCAAAGCGGACAACGTCCTGCGGGAAGGCGACCTCGTCTACGCGCTCTGCTACCGCGAACAGATCCACTTGGTCGAGGAGCTTTTCAACCCCCAGATCGAACACCGCCTCAAGCGCGTCTTCATCATCGGCGGGGGCAAGGTCGGCTATCAGGTCGCGCTGCAGCTACAACAACGCGTGCGCGGCGTCAAGACGCTTTTGTTCGAACAGGACCGCGCCAAGGCCGAACGCCTGGCGGCCGAACTCCGCGACACGACGATCATCTGGGGGGACGGCGCCGACGAGGACCTCCTGATCCAGGAGGGGATCGAGAACACGGACGGCATCGTCGCCACGACGGGCGAGGACGAGGTCAACCTCATGCTCGCCACGCAGGGCAAGATCCTCGGGGCCGACAAGAGCATCGCCGTCGTCAAACGGCACAACTACCTCAAGCTCGCGGGAAAAATCCCCGTCGACGTGATCTTGAACCGCAACCAGACGCTCTCCGAGGTGATCATCCGCAACGTCCGCTACCCCGGCTCCTCTCGCCTGCTCAAATTCGTGGAGCAGATCGGGGCGGAAATCATGGAGGTCAAGCTGACGCAAAAGAGCAATTCCGTCGGCTACAACCTGCTCGACCTGCCCCTGCCGCCGGGCGTGATCTTAGGGCTCGTGACGCGCGGACACGACGTCTTCATCCCCAGCGCCGGCACCACGCTGCAGCCGCACGACAGCCTCGCCATCTTCGCCGCCGAGGAGCGCATGCCCGAAGCGCTCGAAATCCTGCTCGGGGAAAGGGAAGAAAAGGAGCCCTGACGGCGTGAACTTCGCCATCCTCTTCAAATACCAGGGAATCTTATGCACGCTCGTCTCCGCCTGGATGGCCGTGCCGGTCGTCTTCTCGCTCTTCGACGAAAGAGCCGGAACGAGCGTCCTGCTTCGTTCGCTTGCCGCCGGCCTCGCGCTCGGCGGGGTGTTTCTGGCGTTCGGGAAAAAGGCCGGCAGCCGCGACATGGGCATTCGCGAGGCGTTCGCCGCCGTGACGTTCTCGTGGGTCGTCGCTTCGGCTATCGGCTCGCTGCCGCTTTACTTGTTCGGCATTCCACTGTCCGACGCGTTTTTCGAGGCCATGAGCGGTTTTACGACCACGGGCTCGACCGCCCTGCCCGACATCGAGGCGCTGCCCAAAAGCCTGCTGCTCTGGCGCGCCATGATGCACTGGATCGGCGGCATGGGGATCATCGTGCTCACGCTCGCGACCGCCCCCATGCTCGGCGTGGGGCGCATGCAGCTCTTTCGCGCCGAAGTTCCGGGGCCGGTACCCGAAAAGATCACGCCCCGCCTCCAGCAGACGGCCCTGATCCTGTGGGGAACCTACTTCTCGCTCACGCTGCTCGCTACGGGATCGCTTCTCCTCGTGGGGGTCGACCCGTTCAACGCCGTCACGCACGCGTTCAGCTGCGTGGCGACGGGAGGTTTTTCCCCTCTGAACGGAAGCGTGGGACAGCTCGGCAACGTTTGGGCCGAGTGGGTCCTGGTTTTTTTCATGACGATCGCGGCCGCGAACTTCTTCCTGCACTACCAGGTGTTCGTGAAGGGCAGGATCTCCGCGCTCTGGAACGATCCGGAGTTCTGCTTCTACATCGGAGTCATTGCGACGAGCTCGCTTGCCATCACGGCTTTCCTCGTCAAGGAAGGGACGTACCCCCTCGCGGACGCGCTACGCAACGCGACGTTCCAGGTGGTCGGCATCATCACGACGTCCGGTTTTTCCACCGTCGACTACGAGCTGTGGCCCGCCTTCCCGCAGTGCGTGCTCTTTTTCCTCACGTTTCTGGGCGGCTGCTCCTATTCCACGACCGGGGGCATCAAGAATATCCGCATTCTCATCCTGATCAAGTACTTGCACGCGGTCATCCGCCGCCTGATCAACCCGCGCGAGATCGTGCACGTGCGTATCGGCGGCCGCGTCGTCGATCAGCGCACGCTCTCGGCCGTTTCGTCCTTCCTGTGCCTGTACCTTGTGACGTATTTTATCGGCGTCCTGATCGTCACGATGCTGGGCGAAGACCTCATCACGGCGAGTTCGGGCGTGGCGGCTTCTTTAAGCAACGTGGGGCCGGGCCTGGGCAACGTGGGGCCACTCGACAACTACTCCACGCAACCCGTGGCGGCCAAGTGGCTCTACAGCTTCTACATGCTCCTGGGGCGCCTGGAGATCTACACCGTCGCCGTACTGTTCCTCCCGGCGTGCTGGAGTAG
>JAVBRL010000097.1:0-3286 GCA_031547985.1 Synergistaceae bacterium | reverse complement strand
CGCTCAAGGGGTGCGCGGGGTTCGTGCGGTTGCCGGGCAATCGCGAAACGGCACGTGCGGGAGAGGAAGTGGAGCTGTGGATATGGTGACTGGACGGGGATCGGAACACGTTTCGTGCGAGGAAGCCTACGCGCTTTTAAGTGCCTGCGTCGATTCCCTGCCGCGCCGCGTTGAAACGCGCCCGATCCAGGAGGCGCGTTCGCGGATTCTCGCGGAGGATATCGTCGCGTTGCGCAACGTGCCGCACTTTAACGCGTCCGCCGTGGACGGATACGCCGTGCTGGCAGATGCCACGTCGGGCGCCAGCGCCGCTAGGCCGGCCGTGATCGAACGGGCGGACGAAGCGTCCGGCGGCTTCGCGTGGGTCAACACGGGGGCGGAACTGCCTCCGAAAACGAACGCCGTCGTGATGGTCGAGGATACGGAGTTTGCGAGCGACGTTTTAAAGGTCGTCAAGCCCTTGACGCCAGGCGCCAATGTCCGCCCCGTGGGGGAGGACGTCATGGCGGGGCAGATCCTGGCCCGGCGCGGCGACCGCGTCCAGCCGGCGCTGATTTCGCTTTTGCTGTGCGCGGGGATCTCCGAGGTGCCGGTCGTTGCGTATCCGAAGACGCTTTACATCCCCACGGGGGATGAGGTGATCGGGCGCGATCAGTGGCTCGCGAATCCGACCCCGCGTGGAGGGACCGTGGCCGAGAGCAATTCGCTCTACGTCGAGGCCGTTTTTTCGCAGTGGGGTTTTCCGGTTGACGTGCATCCCGTGATCCCCGACGACCCCGCGTTGCTCGAGGAACGCCTTGCGGCCGCGTCGCACGAGTATGACATCGTGCTCGTCGGGGCAGGTTCGGCCAAGGGGCGCCGCGACCATACGGGCGAGGTCTTCGCCAAGCTGGGGGAGATGCTGTTTCGATGGGTTCGCATGAAGCCGGGACGTCCGGCGATGGCGGCGAAAGCTCGTGACTCGCGCGCGCTTTTCGTCTGCCTGCCGGGGTTTCCAATGTCGACCGTCGTTGTGCTCTGGAGCCTCGTCTACCCGATTCTGTGCCGCTACGCCGGCAGAGCCGTTTCTCAGGAGGAAGCGACGCGGGAGGCGTTTGGCCGCACCGGGACGCTCGAGGCGAAGTGGCTTGTCTCGCACACATCCTCGGCGGGGATGAAAGAATGGCTGCGCATGCAGACGGCTCAGGTTGGGGATGTGCTCTACGCATGGAACCTCGCCTCGGGTGCGAGTGTCCTGTGGGCGCTCAGCGAAGCCGACGGCATCGCGCTCCTCGAAGAGAAGGATTTCGAATGCGAGGCCGGCACGCCGGTTCGCGTGGAGATGATCCGTACGGTCGATATCGCGCGGCGCGCCCTGTTCCAGGGTTCGGATGACCCGGCCATTTCGCACCTCGTTTCGCCGACCCGGCGTCGCGGGGCCGACCTTGTCTTGAAGTCTGTGGGGAGCATGGGCGGGCTGGCGGCTCTTTCGAGGGGCGCGTGCCACATCGCGGCCGCCCATTTGCTCGATCCGCGCGACGGCAGCTACAACGACAGCTATATCGAACGCTTCCGGGGCGAGCGAACATGGGTCCGGCGCCTCGTTTTTCATCGCATGCAAGGGATGATCGTCGCGCGTGGAAACCCCAAAGGGATCGCCACGATTCGCGACCTCGCGCGGCCCGATGTCGTCTTCGCCAACCGGCAGCCTGGAGCGGGAACGCGCGTGCTTTTGGATTACCTGATCGGCGTCGAACAGATTGTGCCGGAGGAGATCGAAGGTTACGCCGTACAGTGCACGACGCATCTCGAGGCGGCAAATCGCGTGGCCTCGCACATCTCCGACGTCACGCTCGGGATCAAGTCGGCGGCGGATGCGCTCGCGCTCGAATTTATCCCGCTCGCGGAGGAGCCGTACGAACTCGTGGCGGACGCCCGTTACCTGTCGCATTCGGGCGTGGCGGCACTGTTCGAGTGCTTGGACGATCCGCAGTGGAGAGCACTCGTGGAGCGGATGGGCGGTTATCGATGGCCCGATTGACGGACGGCTATGGCCGCGTGCTCAACTATGTCCGCGTCTCCGTGACGGATCGCTGCAATTTTCGCTGCGTTTACTGCATGCCGCCCGAAGGGGTTCCAATGCTCGACCACAGTCGCGTGCTCACATACGAACAGATCGCGTTTTTATGCGACGTCTTGTGGGAGCTGGGCGTCGGCAAGGTGCGCTTCACTGGCGGAGAGCCGCTTGTACGAAAAGGACTCGTCCCGTTTCTTAAAAAACTACGCGCCGATCTTCCCGATCTCAAGATCGCGCTCACGACGAACGCGTCGCTCCTCTCGCGCTACGCTCCCGAGCTGCGCGAAGTCGGTTTGCACTCCCTCAACGTGAGCCTCGACACGCTCGAACCGGAAAAATTCAAGCAGGTCACGCGCATCGGCGAGCTGCGCGACGTGCTGGAGGGGATCGAAGCCGCCTTGCGGTTGGCGATCGCCGAGTGTGTCAAGCTCAACACCGTGCTGATCCGGGGCTTTAACGACATGGAGATCGCGAACATCCTGCGCTACGCGCGCGAGCGCGATCTTTTGCTGCGGTTGATCGAATTCATGCCGCTCGACGATACGTGGAGCGAGGAGCGTTTCATTCCGGCGCGCGAGATCCTGCAAGTTCTTGCGCAAGAGGGGAACTGGATCCCAGATGATCGCAAGAAAAGCGGCTTGGACGGGCCGGCGCGCTACTACCGCAACGAGACGACGGGGCAGGAGATCGGGATCATCGAGGCGGTTTCGAACCACTTTTGCGATACATGTAACCGCCTGCGGATCGGCTCGCAGGGGACGATGCGCACGTGCCTCTTCGCGGGGGAGGAGACGGACCTGCGTCCCGCTATCGAAAGCGGCGACCGCGACCGCCTGCTGCGCTGCCTGCTCGAAGCTGCCGCGAAAAAACCGCACTGCTGGCAGGAGTCGCGCGGCGCGGTTTTTTCAAGGCGGCACATGTCGCATATAGGAGGTTAAAAGGTTTTCGCAATGGCTGAATGGACTCATTTCGACACGCAAGGGCGTCCCAATATGGTCGATGTCGGAGGCAAGCCGGTTTCTCATCGTCGCGCTGTGGCGCGCGGATGGATCGACCTGCCGGATGCGATCTTCGCGAAGCTCGCGGAAGGCGATACTCCGCTTGCCAAGGGCGATCCGTTCAAGGTCGCCGAGCTGGGCGGCATCATGGGCGCGAAAAAAACGCCGGAGCTGAGTCCCCTGTGCCACGCTATCCGGCTCGATGGCGTGCACGTGCGGCTTGAGCTCGTGC
>JAVBRL010000177.1:0-5288 GCA_031547985.1 Synergistaceae bacterium | reverse complement strand
TTAAACGGCGCGAACGGCAAAGGGCCGCATAGCTACACGGCGGATTACATGCGCGACTATCTGGAGGAGCTGCGATGAGTTTTTCGAAAAAACCGCAAAAAGGACCCAACGGACCTAAAAGATCCGCAAGACAAAAACCCGGCGCAGCGCCTCGCGCCTCGAAGCCGGGCGCACCGCGTCGGCCGGGAGCGCCTAAAGGGGCGAAAGAAGCGGACGCGCCGCGCCGTGAAGGGCCGCCCCGAGGGGTGTCACCCCGAGGGGCGAAAAGCGCTCCCGGGGGCAAACGTCCCGGGCGAACGGGAAAGGCACCCCAGGGCGCCGCGCAGCGCGGTTTCCGGGGCGACGCTTCCGGCGGCAGTTCTTTTTCGCGTTCTTCTCGCCCGCCGCGCGACCGCGACGGCGCGCGGGATTTTTCTCGCGAGGCACCCATGGAGCAAGCGTCACCTTCGGCTTGCTGGGGCCGCAACGCCGTCCTGGCACTGCTTAAAGACGCGCCGCAGCGCTGCGCGAAGCTCGTCTTCGCCGACACCGCGCGCGGCGGCTGGGTCGTCGAGATGCAGGAACTGTGCCGCGAGCACCGCATCGTCTACCAGTTCGCGGACACGGCGGCGCTCGACCGCATGACGGACGGCGAACGTCACCAGGGTGTGGCGGCCGTCGTGAGCGAACAGCCGATGATCGACCTGGAGGAGTTTTTGGGCACGTGGCGGCCGGGTGAACGCGAACTCGCGGTCGTCTTGGACCACGTGCAGGACCCGCACAATGTGGGAGCCGTGCTGCGTAGTGCCGAGGCCGCCGGGGCGACCTTCGCGGTGATCCCGCGCCGGCGCAGCGCCCTTCCCGTGGGGATCGTGGCGAAAACGAGCTCCGGGGCCTCGCTTCGGATCCCGATTCTGCTTTGCGGTAACGTGGCGCAAGCCGTGCGCGCGCTGCAGGAGGCGGGATTCTGGGTCGTGGCGCTCGAAGAAGACGCGGGGACGAGCCTCTACGACGGCGAGTTGCCGGATCGCCTGGCGCTCGTGAGCGGCGGCGAGGACGGCGGCGTGGGGCGTACGGTATTGGATGCGTGCGACGAGGCGCGAGCCATCCCCATGCGCGGGCGCACGGGCTCTCTCAACACGAGCGTCGCGGCGTCGGTGGCGATGTTCGAATGGGTGCGGCAAAGAGGGCAAAAATAAAAGAAAAAATAAAAGATTAAAGAAGATTAAAGAATAAAATATTCCAGGGGACTCGTCCCCTGGACCCCTATTCAAAAAGCAAAAAAAATTTTATGAACGGGGGTCCAGGGGGCGCTGCCCCCTGGAATATTTTTTATCTTTTATTTTTATCTTTTCATTATTTTTCGATGATTTCGATCTGCGGGCGCGCTCGCTTGAGCGCGGCCAGGACGTTTTTGGTGTCGTTGCTCTGGATGATGCACGGCTTGCCCTTGAACGGATAGACGAAAAACGCGTGCCCCGGCGCGGCGCAGTAGCGCTCGACCCTCGCCCCCCACCCTTTGACGGGTTTCGCCAGGTACCAGGGGATGCGCATGCGTTCGACGCGGACGATCGTCTCGAGCGGAATCGTCCGTTTGGTTAACGGTGTGTGTCCGACTTGCACGAAGAGATCCGCATTCGTGACCGTCACGAGGGTGCTCCCCCGGGAGAGCAGGATGATCGCGGCGACGCCCGCGACGATCGCGGCGGTGACCTGCGGCGTGTTGCCGTGCTTGGCCCAGATGGCGGCAATTGCGATCGCGCATCCGATCGACGTGGCCGCGAAAGTGAACGTCGACCATTCCCTCTGTCTGTAAATTTCCATGTGAAGATCCCTCCTTGGGCCCGATTATACTCGAAGGGCGCTATAATCATATGCGAAGAGGAGTATCCCAATCGGTCGCTGTCGCCTTTTGGCGATGGAGGAAAGTCCGGGCTCCGCAGGGCAGGGCGCAGGAGAAATTTCTGCGGGTGCGAACCCAGGGAAAGTGCCACAGAAAAAATACCGCCCACGCTTTTTCGAAGGCGCGGGTAAGGGTGAAAAGGCGAGGTAAGAGCTCACCAGTCGCGGGAGCGATCCCCGAGCTTGGTAAACCCCGCCCGGAGCAAGATCGAATAGGGGAGGATGAGGTGGCCCGCCGACTCCCGGGTACGATCGCTCGAGGCCGGCCGCAAGGCCGTGTCCAGATAAATGACCGGTTTAAACGACAGAACCCGGCTTACGGGGTGCTCCTCTCTTCCTTCCTCGGTCAATCCTTCAGCAAGGTCTCCGCGAGGCAGCGCATGACGGCGTCGATGTCGAGCGGCTTGGCCAGATGTCCGTTCATGCCGCATGCGAGCGCCCGGTCGACGTCTTCTTTGTAGGCGTTCGCCGTCATGGCGACGATGGGGATGGCGGCGGCGTCGGGGCGATCGAGCGAACGAATGCGCTCCGTGGCTTCGTAGCCGCTCAGGTTGGGCATCTGGACGTCCATGAAGATCAGGTCGTAATGCCCGAGCGGGGCGTTTTGGAACGTCTCGACGGCGTGCAGGCCGTCGACGGCCTCGTCGATCGTCACGTGTGTGTCCGCCAGCAGTTCGAGCAGGATCGTGCGGTTGATCTCCACATCCTCGGCGAGCAGGATGCGCTTGCCCGAAAGGTCGAGCTTGCGGTCCGCCGGAAGTTCGACCAGACCCGCGTCCGCGTCGGTTTTCGGCAGGCGCAGCGAGAAGGAAAACGCCGATCCGACGCCGAGTTCGCTCGCGGCCGCGATGCGCCCTCCCATCTGCTCCGTCAGCTTCTGGCTGATCGCAAGCCCCAGTCCCGTGCCGCCATGCAGGACGGCGATGGAACTGTCCGCCTGCTCGAAGGGGATGAAAAGGCGCGACATCTGGTCGGGCGTCATGCCGATACCGTTGTCGGCTACCGTGAAAGTCAGCACGATTTCGCGGTCCGTATCCTCCTCCACGTCGATTTGAAAATCGATCCTGCCGCCGCGGTCGGTGAACTTGACCGCGTTACCCAGCAGGTTGATCAGCACTTGTTTGACGCGCAACTTGTCGCCCAGGACCCAGATGCCGTCGAGCCCCGAGAAGGAGGTCGCAAGCCGGATCTCTTTTTCCTTGCACCGCTGGGCGACAATGCTGTAGACCTCCTGCATGGCCTGCGAGAGCGCGAACGGCTCGTGCGCGATCTCGAACTTGCCCGACTCGATCTTCGACATGTCGAGCACGTCGTTGACGATGCCGAGCAGGTGGGACGACGCCGCGTCGATCTGGCCGACGGCGCGGAGCACTTTTTCCGGGTCATGCGCGGATCCGCGGGCGATCCGCGTCATGCCGACGATCGCGTTCAAGGGGGTGCGGATCTCGTGGCTCATGCGGGCCAGGAATTCGCTCTTGGCGCGCGAGGCCACTTGGGCGGCTTTCGTCTGCACCTGCAGCTCGTGCGTCCGTTGCACCACAGTGTCCTCGAGGTTTTTGCTGATCTTGCGGTTTTTGATGAGCAGTGCCGACACGGAGGCCATGCCGAGCACCATGAGGAACGCGAACCCCATCACGTAGGGGATCTGCGCGGCGGCCATCTTGGCGCGGTAGTCGAACGTCTTGCGCATCCAGCGTTGGGCGATCGTATTCGTGTCGAGGAGTGCCTGTGTTTTGCTCACGATGTCGCGCAGCACGGTTTCGTTTTTGTTGAAGCCGAACAGGGAGTTGTATGAGCGATCGAAGACGATGTTCGCCTTGAACCCCGGTTTTTCGAGGTAGTTCGTGATGCTCAGAAGCAGGTTTTGCGTGGCCATGACGAAGTCGACCTCGCCTTTTTCGAGCGCCGCGAAGGCGTCGTCGTTCGAGAGGTAGATGGCCGTGTTGGTGTTGTGGGGGAACCACTGCCGGAAGACCTCTTCGTATGCCGACCCCCGGATCAGCCCCACCTTGACGTAGAGGATCTGGTTGATGTCGATATCCTCGTGGTCGGCGCGCGAGAGCAGCGCGTAGTGATCGACGGCGTACGGCTCCTTGGACCAGATGTAATGCCCTTTTCGCTCGTTCGAGGGGACGAGCTCGGAGAGCATGGCGGCCGATCCGTCCTCCAGCATGCGCAACAGGTCGACCCACAGGTCGTTTTTGTCGTTGACGGGTTTGAACGTGAGGCCGGTCAGCTCCGTAACCTGCTCCAGCACGTCGATCGCGATTCCCTGGAACTCCTTGTCGCGCTCGTTGTAGAAGCACGCGGGGTAGTTGTCGAACTCCGCGAGAATGGGGACGGGTGTCTGGGGCGAAGTGTGCCGGTTGACGTACGCTTTTTCCTCGGGCGTCATCTGCGTGAAGAGCTTGTAGTGCAGGTATTGGTGCCGCCCGTCGCGGTACAGTTCCGAAAGCCGGTAGATTCCGCCGTTTTTCAGGTATTTGTCGATCACGGAGACGATCGGGGCGAGTTCGGGGTTGGCGGTTGAAAACGAGACGGGCGCGTAAATGATGGGAAAGTAGTCCTGCACCTTGATGAAGTCCCACGCGCCTAAAGCCGCCTCGGCGGAATTTTCCTCGAAGAACGCGTCGACGCGTCCCGACCGCAACAGCTCGGCCACCTGCGGGTAGTCCTTGACGAAAGTGGGGTCGAATTCGTATTCGGAGGATTCGCGGATGTAGCCGGGGGACGTCGAACCGTCCAGGAACGCGAAGCGCAGCTTGCGGTCGGCCGCGAGGGAGGCCAGGCTCTCGGCGTTTTTGTTCGTGAAGATTTTGATGGAACGTTCGGCGATCGGTTCCGTCATGAAATATTTTTTCAGGCGCTCGGGTGTCGATGTGAGCTCGCCGGTGAAGTCGATCGTGCGGCCGTCCAGCCCCGCGATCAGTTCGTCCCAGCTGCAGATCCAAAGCTCGAACGGCATGTCGAACAAAGCGGAGAGCTCCTTGCAGAACAACGCCGCGAACCCTCCGGCAGCGCCGTCGCCGACCGAGAAGGCCTCCGTGGAGAAGTTCATTCCATAGAAGAAGCGGCGTCCTTTCTTGTGAAGCGCTTCGATCGCCGCCATCTCGCCGGGCGTCACGCCGGGGATGTTGCGGTACGTTTTATACGTTTGATGCGCTGGCGCGACGCTCTGCGCCCCCATGCACGGGAGGCACAGGCTCAGCAACAGCAAAACGGCAAACAACCACCCATACGCCCGTCGCACAACAGCCCTTCTTTCCCTTTTTCGCAAAATCGAATCCGAAAGAAGCCGGATGAAAAGTTGGTTTCAATTATAGTGCGATCGGCGTTTTTTCGCGAATTTTTCACGGTTGCTTAACAACACGACCGAGTCTTTTTGGCACGCACGCATGGCTTGCTCA
>JAVBRL010000138.1:0-8253 GCA_031547985.1 Synergistaceae bacterium | reverse complement strand
TTTTTATGGAACGTCGTTGGTACGTCGTACAGACTTACTCTGGATATGAAAACAAGGTCAAGGCCAACCTTGACCAACGTATTGCGTCGATGGGGATGGAAGATCGCATCTTTCGGGTGCTTGTTCCCGTCGAAGAGAGGGTTTACAGCAAAGAAGGGAAGACCAAGCGGGTGCGCCGCAAGGTCTTTCCCAGTTATGTTCTGGTCGAGATGGTTTTGGAAGATCAGTCGTGGTATGTCGTTCGCCACACGCCCGGAGTGACGGGATTTGTGGGGGCGGGCAACCATCCGATCCCGCTTTCTCCCAAGGAAGTCGCCGAGATCATGGGCAAAGTCGGCAAGGACCAGCTGAAGCCCAAAGTCGAGATCGCCTTCAAAGTGGGCGATACGGTGCGTGTGAAATCGGGACCTTTTTCGGGCCAAGTGGGCCCCGTTCTCGAGATCGTCGCCGACAAGGGAAAAGTCAAGTTCAACGTGACCGTTTTCGGTCGAGAAACGACCGTCGAGGCGGATCACACGGAGCTCGAGAAACTTTAGCGACTCATTTAATACAGGAAACGATCGTCCCTGTGAAGAGGGCGTTTTTATAAAGAGAGTAAAGCAAGCAAGGCAAGAGTTTGACGCGGAGTTTTTCCGCGTTTCGACATCAAGGAGGTTTTAGGGAAACCATGGCAAAGAAAGTAGTCGGTGAGATCAAGCTGCAATTGCCCGCGGGCAAGGCGACTCCGGCGCCTCCGGTAGGCCCCGCGCTCGGACAGCGTGGTGTGAATATCATGGAGTTCGTCAAGCAGTTCAATGCGAAGACGGCCGACCAAGTGGGGATGATCATTCCGGTTATCATCACGGTTTACGCCGATCGAAGCTTTACGTTCATCATGAAAACTCCGCCCGCCAGCGTCCTGATCAAGAAGGCGGCGGGGCAGGAAAAGGGCTCCGCAGTGCCGAACAAGACGAAGGTGGGTAAAATCACGCGTAATCAGCTGCAGGAGATCGCCCAGTTGAAAATGGTCGACCTCAACGCGAACGATATCGAAGCGGCGATGCATATGGTGGAGGGCACAGCGCGCTCCATGGGTATCGAAATAGCCGGCTAGGCCGGACCCGAGTTTTATAATTTGTGGGAGGAAGGGTTTCCCTTCCGCCAACACCACAGGAGGAAAGACACATGTCCAGAAAAGGAAAGCGTTTCAAGGGTTTGATCGAGAAAGTGGACCTGAAGAAGCAGTACTCGTTGTCCGAAGCGATCGCGCTTGCCAAAGAGTGCGCGACGGCCAAGTTCGACGAAAGCATCGAGATCCACGCGCGCCTCGGCGTCGACCCGCGCCACGCGGATCAGCAGGTGCGTAGCACGGTCGTCCTGCCGCACGGTACGGGGCACACGAAGCGGGTTTTGGTGATCGCGATGGGCGAGAAGGTCAAGGAAGCCGAAGATGCGGGAGCCGATATCGTTGGCGGTGACGATATGGTCGCCAAGATTGAGGGCGGTTGGCTCGATTTCGACGCCGTGATCGCGACGCCCGATGTCATGAAATCGGTGGGGCGCCTGGGGAAGGTTCTGGGACCTCGCGGTCTGATGCCGAGCGCGAAGACCAACACCGTCACGTTCGATGTGGCGGGCGCGATCAAAGAGATCAAGGCGGGGCGTGTGGAGTTTCGCGTCGACAAGACCGGTATCATCCATAACGCCATGGGGCGCGCTTCTTTCCCGGTGGAAAACTTGATCGAGAACGCCAAGACGCTTCTAGGCGCTGTGATCAAAGCCCGTCCGGCCGCAGTCAAAGGAACGTACATCAAAAGCCTGACGATCTCGTCGACGATGGGCGTGGGCGTTTCCGTCGATCCGAACGTGGCCCAGAAAGAGGTCGTCGGAGCGACAGCGGAATAAACTAAGAATTTTTAGGAACAATCAATTCCATAGCTGAACGACTTAAGACTGCAGGTGGGTGCGTTTGAACCCTTAATTTCCTGCACGAGGTCCGCCGGATGCAAAGCTGTTTGGCAGCTTTTGTGCTCGTGCCGCCCTCGTGTTTTTGTCGCGAGGGTTTTTTTATATTTTTTTGTGTGAGGAGGTGAAACAGATATGCCGACAGAGGCGAAAAGGGAAACGGTACAGGCGCTTAGCGAGTGTTTTAAAAAGGCTCAGGCCGTTTTCATCGGCGAATACCGCGGCTTGACGGTGGCCAAGATGACGCAGATTCGCAGGAACATCCGCAAAGCGGGCGGCGAGATGAAGGTCGCCAAGAACACGCTGGTGCGCCTTGCCCTCAAGGAAGCGGGTTACCCGCTTGCCGAGGGAATCGACACGGGGCCCAACGTCTACACGGTCGCTTATGACGATGTGGCGGGCGTTGCGAAAGCGTTGCGTGACTTCTCGAAGGAGAAGGGCAACGAAGCGCTCACCATCAAAGGCGGGATCATGGGCAGCAAGGTCTTAAACGCAGCCCAGGTCCACGCGATCGCGGACCTGCCGCCGCGCGAAGTGCTCTTGGCACAGCTTTTGGGAACGCTCGTCGGTCCGATCCGCGGGCTCGTCACGGTGCTTTCCGGTCCGTCGAGAGGACTTGTCACGGCGCTTACCGCGATCAAGGACCAAAAGGAAAAAGCCGCGTAGTTTTTATGCGGGAGCGTTGCTTTAAGAGTGTTATTTCGAGATTTCAACTTATCGATTAGAGGAGGAAATAGTACACATGAACCGCGAAGATCTGATCAAGGCAATTGAAGAAATGTCCGTCCTGGAGCTCTCGGAGCTCGTTAAGGCGCTTGAGGAGAAGTTCGGCGTCTCCGCCGCCGCGCCTGCCATGGCGATGCCCATGATGATGCCCGGGGCCGCGGGGGCTCCTGCCGCGGCAGAGGAAGAGAAAACCGAGTTCGACGTGGTGCTCACGGACCACGGTGCCAACAAGATCAACGTCATCAAGATCGTTCGCGAGATCACGGGTCTTGGTCTGAAAGAGGCGAAAGAACTCGTCGACACCCCGCCGAAAGCGGTAAAGGAAGCCGTCTCCAAGGAAGAAGCCGAGGAGATGAAGAAGAAGATCGAAGAGGCGGGAGCGAAGGTCGAGCTGAAATAAACTCGTAAACGAGACCGCGCTCTGCGGCGCAAAATTTCCCTCCGAACTCGTTTGACGCGTTTGAAACGCTCGAACGGGAAATTCGGGGGGATTTTTTTATGCTTTTATGCGCCCGCCCGCAAGCCGCTTTGTGGACACGCGTTGGCAAAAAGCGTATAACATGAGGCACCATGCTTTATCTTGGAAGTGATGAGCTTTGATCGTCGACGCGCACATACACGTTCTGCCCCCGGAGATCATCGGGGACCACAAACGGATAGCGGAGAAAGAGCCGTGGTTTGCGATCCTTTGCGCCTCGCGGGCCTGTCGTATGTTCAGCGCCGAACAGCTTGTGGCGGAAATGGACGAAGACGGCGTCGACCAAGGGTGGCTCTGCGGTTTCGGTTTTCTCGATCAGGGGCTTTGCCGCCTGTGCAACGACTACATCGACGAGACGGCGAGGCGATGGCCGGGGCGTTTCGAGCGGCTGGCGGTCGTCTCTCCGCTCGACCCGGGAGCCGAGCGCGAGATCCTCTCCTGCGCCGAGCGCGGTTTTATCGGAGTGGGGGAGATTTTTCCCGACGGGCAGCGGATCGACATCTCCGACATGCGGCAGACATGGCGCCTGAACGCGAGCGCTCACGAGGCGGGGATGTTTCTGTTTTTCCACACGGCCGAGCCGCTGGGGCGCGACTATTCCGGCAAGGGCGACACGGGGCCCGAAGAGGCGATGCAATTCTGCGTGAACCACCCCGAGGCGAAGGTGCTCTTCGCCCACTGGGGAGGGGGGTTGTGGCTTTTCGAGTCGCTTCTGCGGATGCGTTCCGTGTTGCGAAACGCCTGGTACGACACGGCAGCCACGCCGTTTATCTACGAGACCTCCATCTTCGACGCGGCCTTCGCCGCCGGTGTGGGGCACAAGATCCTCTTCGGCAGCGACGCGCCGATCCTGAGAGTGGGGCGTTATCACGACATGCTCGCGCGCACGGCGCTCTCGAGCGCCCAGAAAGAAGCGTTGCTGGGCGGCAATCATAAACGTTTTCTAAACTTTTTGAAGGAGTGCGATTGAAATGAATTCGCGAACGGCAAAACGCGCCCATAAATTATCGAAAGCCGGTTTCTCGACGCGGTCGGTGCATGCGGGGTGGAGCCATGACCCCGCCACGGGAGCGAGCTCCCTGCCGATCTACGCGACGGCGGCCTACCAGTTTGACGACAGCGCGCACGCCGCGGCCCTCTTCGCGCTCGAGGCGGAGGGGTTCCTCTACACGCGCCTGGCGAACCCCACCGTGATGGCCTTTTCGGACCTGGTCGCGAGCCTCGAAGGCGGCGCGGGCGCCGTGGCCACGTCGTCGGGGCAGGCGGCGCTGACGCATGTCGTCGCGGCGCTCTGCAGCGCGGGCGATCACATCGTCATGGGCAAAAAACTTTACGGCGGCAGCGTCACGCTGATCCGCAACGTCTTCGGGCGTTTTGGCGTCGAATGCACGTCGGTGGACACGGATCACCCGTGCGCCGTCGAACAGGCCGTGCGGGACGAGACGCGATTGATCCTCACGGAGACGATCGGCAATCCGGGGCTCAACGTGGCGCCGTTCGAAGCGCTCGCGAAGGTCGCGAAGCGGGCCGGCGTTCCCCTGGTGGTCGACAACACGTTCGCCTCTCCGGCGCTGTGCCGCCCGCTCGAATGGGGGGCGGATATCGTCCTGCACTCGGCCACGAAGTACCTCTCGGGGCAGGGCAACGTGATCGGCGGCGTCATCGTCGACGGAGGGCGCTTCGACTGGTCGGCCGAGCCCGAAAAATGGCCGCTGCTCGCCCTGCCGGACGCCTCGTACCACGGCATTACGTTCGCGGAAAAATTTTCCGCCGCGCCGCTCGCGGCCAAGATCCAGATCTCGATCCTGCGCGATCTGGGAAGTTGCCTTTCTCCGTTCGACGCCTACCTGCTGCGCCTGGGCGCGACGACGCTTCCCCTGCGCATGCGACAGCACAGCGAAAACGCGCTCGCAGTCGCGCGCTACCTGGAAGCGCACGACCAGGTCGAGTGGGTGCGTTATCCCGGCCTCGCGTCGCACCCGCAGAACGACCTGGCGGCGGTCTATTTGCCGCAGGGGTGCGGCGGCATGGTCGTCTTTTCGATCAAAGGAGGCCTCGAGGCGGGACGCTCGTTCCTGAACGCGCTTTCGGTCGTGGGGCATATGGCGAACGTGGGCGACGTGCGCACGCTCGCCGTCCATCCGGCGAGTACGACGCACGCGCAGCTCGACGCGAGCGAACGCCTCGCGTGCGGCATCGACGACGGCCTGATCCGCCTGAGCATCGGGATCGAGGACGCGGCGGACATCGTGGGCGACCTCGAAGACGCGTTCGCCGCCGTGCGGGAGTGAAAACATGTTTGAAACGCTTGGCCGGGTAACGCTTCCTCGGCTCGACCTCGTTTCGGGAAAGACGCTCGAGCCCGTGGAGCAGGTGTACGCGCGTTACGGCGACCCGCTGCCGGACGGTTCGAACGTCATTGTCGTGTGCCATGCGCTTACGGGAAGCCATCATTTGGCCGGAGGCGATGTGCCGGGACTTCCGCCCGGGTGGTGGGACACGATGGTGGGGCCGCGCAAGGCCTTCGACACGGACCGTATGTGCGTGATCTGCTTCAACAACCTCTGCAGTCCTTACGGCAGCTCGTCGCCGTGCGCGATCGACGCGCGCACGGAAAAGCCGTGGGGCATGAATTTCCCCGTCGTCTCGCCGCGCGACGTCGCGCAGGCGCAGCGGCTCGCGCTCGAACAGCTCGGGATCGAGCGTGTCGGGGCCGTCGTCGGGGCGTCGCTCGGAGGGATGATCGCGCTCGAGTGGGCGCTTTCGTTTCCGGAGATCGTAAGCCGCCTGATCGTGATCGCCGCGCCGTGCCGTCTCTTTCCGCAGGCGATCGCGTTCAACGAAGTCCAGCGCCGCTCGATCCAGTCCGACCCCGAATGGTGCGGGGGGGATTATTATCCCGGCGTGGGCCCGAGCCAGGGGCTCGCGGTCGCGCGAATGCTCGCGATGATCACGTACCGCAGCGAGCAGTCGTTCGCGGGGCGTTACATGCGCGACCTCGCGAAGGGGAGCGCGCACGAGTGGGGCGGGCAGTTCCAGATCGAAAGCTACCTGCATCATCACGGCGAGGAGATCGTCAAACGCTTCGACGCCAACTGCTACCTCTACCTCACGCGCATGATGGATCTGCACGACGTGAGCGCCGAGCGCGGAAGCCTCGAGGAGGCGTTTAAACGTTTTGCGGGCAGGCGGCTTTTGGCCGTGGGGATTTCAAGCGATTTGCTTTTCCCCAACTGGCAGGTGGAAGAGGTCGCGAAGATCGCCTCTGCCCAGGGAGTCGGCGCGCACTACGAGGAGATCGAAAGCGAAAACGGGCACGATTCGTTTCTGATCGACTTCGGGCAGCTCGACGACATCCTGCGCGATTTTTTAAAAAACAGCGGGCTTTAAAAAAATAAACGCATGCAAGGCACGAAAAAGCCGGGAGGGGCGATCCCTCCCGGCTTTTTCGTTTTTGAGTTGCGAAAGCGTTAACGGCGTCTTGCTGGGAGCGCGCGGAGTTCGACTCTGCTTTTCGCGCTTTCTTTCGAATCGTCGAGCGAGAAGAACGACAGCTCGTCCTGCAGGTCGCTCGCGAGCGTCGACAGGCTTTCCGCGCCTTGGGCCACGCGCTCGGCGGCTGCCGCGACTTCGTCGACGTTGTTGCGGATGTTGGTGGTCGCCCCGGCGGATTCGCCGATGCGCGACGACATATTCTGGACCGTTTCGGCGATCTCTTCGCTCGAAGCCGCCTGTTCTTCGGAGACGGCCGCGAGGTCCTGCGTGCCCCCGGCGATTCCCTCCAACAGCTCGATCATTTTTTTGATCGTGTCTTCGGTGTTTGTGGCGCGCGTGCGCGCGTCCTCGGACATCTTCGCGTTGCCGACGGCGGCGTCCACGACTTTATCGAGGTCGCCCGTGATGTTTTTGGCGAGTTCGGCGATATTGCGCGCGGCGACGTTGCTCTCTTCCGCGAGCTTGCGGACTTCTTCCGCCACGACGGCGAAACCGCGTCCCGCCTCTCCGGCGCGCGCGGCTTCGATGGCGGCGTTCAAGGCCAGGAGGTTGGTCTGGTCGGCGATGCCGCCGATCTGCGTCACGAAGTTCTGGATCTGGCGCGCATTGTTGCCCAGCTCCTGCACGGCTGAGGCCGCATCGTTCGAGTTCCGGGTGACGTGCTCGATGCTCTCGTTCACCTCGCGAACGGCGACCATGCCTTCGTCTCCCGCCGCCATAGCCGAGTCGACGCTCTTGGCGATGTCGGTCCCTTTTTCCGCCGTCGACTGAGCGCCCGCCGCGACTTCCTCGACCGAGGCGTTGATCTCCTGGCCGGAGGCGGAGAGGTTTTCCATGTTGCTGCCCAAGTCGTCGACGTTTGCTTTGAACTCCTCGACGGAAGCGTTGGTCTCCTCGGCCATGGCGGAGAATTCATGCGCCGTTTCGGAGATGTTGTGCGAGGCGTCGAGCACCTTGCCGATCACCTGCCTCAAGTTGACCGCCATGGCGTCGAGGCCACGCCCCATGTCCGCGACTTCGTCTTTTCCCTCGACGTCGAACGGCACACTCAAATCCCCGTCCGCGAAACGCGTCACCGTTTCCCGCAGGCGAAGCAGCGATTGGGTGATTCCGCGGGCGATCACGACGGCAAGCAGAATACCGACGATCGCGGCGACGACGCAAATGATGGCGATGTCCCGAATGCCGGCGCGCGCCGTGTCGTCCGCGTTCTTGTTTTCTTTGTTGGCGAGCTCTTTGAGGTACGTTGCCAGTTCGCTGCAAACCTTGAGATACTCCTCCTCGAGGGGAACCCCGTCGCTTTGCTGCAGGCGGGCGAGTGCTTCCTGCTTCTTCTGCTGCAGCGCGAGGGCGATGACTTCATCCTGCGTTTTGGTGACGCGCTGCTCGAGGTTCTGGATTTTCCCCAGGTACTCCTTCTCTTTTTCGTTGGGGTTCGTCGTGAGGTACTGTTCGATCAAGTGCGCGATTTCTTTGCGGTTGGCCTCGACTTCGCGGCGCGCGGCCTCCATGCCGGCAGGTTGGGTCCTGACGATGAGGGTCAGCACGGCCCTGCGGGTATCGATGGCGCACCCTTCCGCTTCGAGGATCAACATGGCCGGAATGGCGTA
>JAVBRL010000201.1:0-11776 GCA_031547985.1 Synergistaceae bacterium | reverse complement strand
GAATAAAGAACAAACGCGCTCCCGGGGGCAGCGCCCCCTGGACCCCCGTGCATAGAATCTTTTATGAAGGGGGTGCAGGGGGCGAGCCCCCTGCCGGGTGCGGGCGGCGCCCGCGACCTGTGCTTATCCCAGCGCGACGTCCAACATCATCATGACCGTGAAGCCACCGATCAACCCCAGAGTGGCGATGTCGCCGTTTTCCCCCGCCTGCGTCTCCGGCACCACTTCCTCGGCCACGACGAACACCATCGCTCCCGCCGCGAACGCGAGGGCAAACGGCAGCACGACGCTCGCAATCCCCACGACGAGCGCACCCAGCACGCCGAAAATCGGCTCGACGACGGCGGAAAGCTGTCCGTACCAAAAGGCTTTCCGCCGGCTCACGCCCTCGCGACGCAGCGGAACGGCTACGGCGATCCCCTCGGGGAAATTCTGCAGGCCGATCCCCAGCGCGAGCGCGGCCGCCCCGCTCAAAGACGCTTCCGGCAAGCCGTAGGCAACTGCCCCAAACGCCACGCCGACGGCCATCCCCTCGGGGATGTTGTGCAGCGTGATCGCGAGCACGAGGAGTGTCGTGCGCTTCCAGGTCGACGGGATCCCCTCGGGACGATCGCCGCCCGGATGCAGGTGCGGCAGCACGTAGTCGATCCCGCGCAGGCACACTCCTCCCAGCACGAACCCCACGGCGGGCGGCAGCCACGCCGGGAAACCCATCTGTTCCGACATGGCAATCGCGGGAGCCAAAAGCGACCAGTAACTCGCGGCGAGCATCACGCCCCCCGCGAAGCCGAGCATGACGTCGAGCGACCGGCGACTCGGCGTTTCGCTCAAAAAAACCGTCGCCGCGCCGAGCGCCGTCACGCCCCAGGTGAAAAGGGTCGCCAAAAGCGCCTGCAGCACGTAGTGCAGTTCGGATATCGCAATGAAAAGTTCACGCACGCCGCTTCTCCCCTTTCGGTGAAATCTTTTTAAATAAGTATAGCGTACGTCACGCGCGAGGCATAAAACAAAAAAACGTCGAGGCGACGAATCCCCCGGCGACCGAGAGGTATGTCTTATAATGACTTTCGGTCTATTTTTCCCTGATTGTGTAAATAACGCTGGACTTTCTTACATCCGATAAATACCACTGTGAAGGACAAGGGAGGACACGAAAGAATGATTGCAAACGCTGATGGGCTGACCATGCAGATTCCCAACGATGCTGCGTATGTGGACATTGTGATGAACACCGCGGAGGCGTTTGCCGCCAAGGTCGGCTTTGACGGGCAAGACTCCGCCAGAATTCGCCTTGCTGTCGAAGAGGGCGTCACTAATATTATCGAGCACGCCTTCGAGCCGGGAGAAAGGACGCTGTTCACCGTCTCTTTTGTCCCAACCACGCTCGGCCTGCGCATCGAGATTCACGACGACGGCCTCCCCTACATGCCGCCCGCCGAGACACCCGGCGATGTCGAAAAATCCGTCGGCACCAGGCTGATGCGCGGGTTGATGGATAAGTTCTCCTATGTCAACCTCGGGGCCGGGGGAAAGACTCTGGTGATGGAGAAGTATCTGGCGAGAGGAAACGCCGTAAGCGCGATCTCCGCCTCCGAGGCCGAGAGTTACCACGCAAAAGCCACTTCGGACGAAAGCCCGGCGCGCATTCCGCGGACGATACGCCTGCTCGAGCCCGGCAATCTGGCAGAAGCGATCGAGATTGCCCAGTGCGCCTACAAAACCTACGGTTACGGATACTTCTACCCGGATATCTATTACCCCGAGAAGCTGCTGCGGATGAACAGCGACGGCACGATGGTCTCCATGGTCGCGATCAACGACCTCACCGGCGACATGATGGGACACTCCGCGATAAAGGTGAACGGCAAAGGGGACAAAGTGGGCGAAGGCGCGGTCTCCTTCGTCAAACCGCAGTACCGGGGGCAGGATATATTTGGCGAGCTGAGCGATTTTCGGGTGCGGCAAGCCAGGTCGATGGGCCTGAAGGCGCTGTATACCCAGGCCGTGATGACTCACCCCGCCTCCCAAAAAGGAAGCTTCAAAGCCGGGTTTATCGAGAGCGGCATCGTGCTGGCAGTCATCGCGGCTGTCGACTGGAAGGGTTTTTCGCTGACGGGAGCACCGCAGAGGACGTCCGCCATGAACACGGTTCTCTATCTCGAGGATTTTCCCGAGGTCGCGCTGTATCCCCCCGCAAACCACGCGGAGATGCTGGGCGAGATCTACGCGCACCAAAACCGCAAAGTAGCCTTCGCCGACGCGCCGCGTTCGGGCGAGCCGGAGGAGAAGCGCAGCATCGTCGAGACCGGCGGCATTCCTTCGTCGCAGTACGCCTGCGTTCGGTATGCCTCCATCGGCAGGGACGCCGCCGGCGTCCTGCTCGGGCAAATGCGGCACCTTGCTCGCAGCGGCATAATTCACACCTCCCTGCACATCCCGCTGCAATCCCCCTTCACCCCCATGCTGTGCGCCGAGGCGGAGAAGCTCGATTTTTATTTCTCCGGCGTCTGTCTCGATCATGACGGCAGGGATATGCTGATGCTGCAGCACAATAACTGTGAAATCGATTATGAGCGCATCTCCACTGCCTCCGATTACGGCCGGCGGCTGCTCGAATACATCAGGCGGAACGACCCCGGCGAGCGTGCGTGAGATGTATCCGGTACGTGTTTTTGCCTAAATCAATAAGTGTGCGTTCCTCAACTGCACGAGCCTGGAGCTGATGTCCCTGCCCGCTGGCGTGACGAGCATAGAGGAGTGGGCGTTCTCCGGCTGCACGAGCCTGGAGCTGATGTCTTTGTGCCAAAAAGCCTTGGTCGTTTGTTTTATTGTTTTATGCGGGCCTCGAAAATTTTCCTCGCAGTATCGGGCGCTTTCTTGTTATAATGCGTTCCATATTTTTTTATTTTTCGGCTCTTTCAGTCCGTAACGAAACGAGGTTTTCTTTTCATGACGATCGAACGCGAAGCTCACATCTCCAAAAGGGTGCAGAACATGCCCTACTCCGCCATCCGCAGCCTGATGCCGCTTGCCGAAAAAGCGCGCGCCGAGGGAGCGCATGTCTACCCGCTCAACATCGGCCAACCGGACATCAAAACGCCGCCCGAATTTTTCGAAGCGGTCCGAGGTTTTAACGAAGAAGTCGTCCCGTACATCGATGCGGGCGGTTACGCTCCTTTAGTAGAGGCCATGCAGAATTATTACGCCGCGCGCGGGACCGTGTTCGAAAAGGGGCAACTCTGGGTCACGTGCGGCGGCAGCGAAGCACTGCAGTTCGCCATGGCAACCGTAGCGGACGCCGGAGGCGAGATCCTCGTGCCCGAGCCGTATTACTCGAATTACGAAATCGCTGCGCGCTTTGTCGAGACGCGACTCGTGCCGATTCCGTGCGACATCAAAAACGGCTACGCGCTGCCCCCCCTCGAGGAGATCGAGCGGCTCGTGACTCCCCGAACGCGCGCCATCCTGGCGACAAACCCCAACAATCCGACCGGCCAGATCCTTTCGCACGACGAGATCTTGCGCATCGCGGAGCTCGCGTTGCGCAACGGGCTTTTCGTCCTCGTCGACGAAGCGTACAGCGACTTCTGCTACGACGGTACATTCGAGAGCTTCCTGAGCGTTCCCGAGATTGCCTCGCGCGTGATCGTCTGCGATTCGCTTTCCAAGCGTTTCAGTTTCTGCGGCGGACGCGTCGGCTGCATCGCAAGCCGCAACACGGAGCTCATGAAGCAGGTGCGCAAACTGTGCGAAGGGCGCCTCTGCGTCGCCGTCCTCGAGCAGGTGGGAGCGACCGCCATGTACAACGTGGGCATGGATTTCTTCGACGACGTCAAGCGGGAGTACCGCCACCGGCGCGACGTCCTGTGCGACGAACTCTCGCGTATCCCCGAAGTGCGCTTTCACAAACCGAGTGGCGCATTTTATCTGATGGTGGGACTGCCGGTACCGAGCGCGCTCGACTTCTCAGCCTGGATGCTCCGCGAATTCCGGCAAGACGGCGCGACGATCCTGATGGCTCCCGGCGTCGGCTTTTACGCGACCCCTGGCAAAGGAGAGAACGAAGTTCGCCTCGCCTACGTCACGAACGCAGAAAACCTGCGTGCAGGGATGTCGATCCTGAAAGCGGGCCTCGAGGCCTACCCCGGGAAAATTTCTTAAAACTTTAACGAAGAACAATTCTTAACACAAAAACCGAAATGCTGCCTGCTATAATGATGGTGGGTGGTTATTGGGTATTGTATTGTTCTTTATACGGCATTACCAAGCAGTTGGAGGAGAACGATGACAATACGTTGCATGTCGCAAAGTAGAGAGCAAAGGATTGGCAGACGGCAAGGTATCGCCTCCGACCTTCCGCTAGTGATTTATTTCTGCCCGCAAACTCTCAAGATTTTCTCCCATTCGCGGATCCGCCCTCCTTTCAACAAATTCTTTAAAAAAACAAACAAGGAACCCAATTTACAGGACTTTCTGCCAGAAAAGCTTTTTCCCCTGGAAGAACGTTTCCACTACGCGATAACGCTTCCTTCCGGAGAAGAGTTTTTTATCGAAGGGGCGGTCGTCGACCTCCTGCCGGCGGTGGAATCCGCCAGCGCGATACCGGACATACAGACCCTCGTGCTGCGCGATACGACGCCGGCGAAACAGACTGCCGAGCGCCTGCACGCTTTGGAACGATTCTTCATGGAGTTTCTGGAGAGCACGGGCGACGCCGTCATCCGCTTCGACAAAGACCTCCGGGTCACGCACGTGAGATGCCCCTACACGCACATCTTGCTCGGGATCCCGCCCGAAAAATTCCCGGACGCGGCTTTTTTTCAGAATCACCTCAAGTCGCTGCACGAAAACCCGCCGCGCGCTCCCCGTAACGACGAGCGCGCGGGATCCTTCGTGCGGGACGTGTTCAAAACCGGCCGTCCAAGCCCGGATCCCTTTCGCGCTTCCTTTTTACTCGAAGGAGAGGAATTCCGCTACACATGGGTCGCCGCCCCCGAGTTCGACGAACAGGGTCAGGTCCGCTCGGTCGTCTGCTTCAACAAGGAGCCGACATACCGGCAAAAACTCGAGCAACTCCTCACGTACTACCAGGGGCTCGACCTCTTCAACTCCGCGTCGCTGGGGCTCATCCACGATTTCAACAATTTGATCTCGACCGTTTCGCTTTCGATCAACGTTCTGCGAACACGCATGAAAAAGCGGCAGCCCACCGAAGAGATCGTCGACCGCATCGAGCGCATCTTCGAAACATTGCGCACGCTGACGCGCCGGACAACCTCCTCTCTGTCGTTCCATCGCACGCGCAAACAGCCCATCTACGTCTCGGAATTGCTCGCGAACACGCTGCAATTCTTCGATTTCATGAAAAACAAAAAAATCCGCATCCAAAGCTCCATCGCGAACGAGGCCCAAAAAGCGCTCCTGCTCGCCGACGCCGCGATCGTAAACCAGATCATCCTGAACTTGTGCTTCAACGCGATTCAGGCTGTGGGGAAAAAGGGCGAGGAGGTCGGCGTGGATATCGATATCGTGAGCGTCGTTCCCGGCGGACACAAGGATCTCGCGTCCCCGATCGAGAGGCCCTACGTCCGGATAGTGATTCGCGACGACGGCGAAGGAATGCCCGCCGAACAGCTGGAACACCTCTTCACGCCGAGATTTCGGACCTCCCGGGGCAAAGGGCTCGGCATCGGGCTCGCCATCGCCTACGCCCACGCCCGCTTGTGCGGAGGCACGATCATCGCCCAATCGAAGCCCGGCGAGGGATCTCGCTTTTCGATCCTCTTTCCCCAAGCAACCGAACTGCTCGAACGAGGCGAAAACCAAGAAGAGCTGGCGTCCTTGCGCGGTTCGGAGAAGGTTCTCCTTGTGGACGTCAACACGCATCGGATCGAATGCTGGGCAACGCAACTCGCGGACCTCGGCTACCACGTCGAAGGCACCTCTCCGCAACAATGCCTGACCCATTTTTCCCAGGACCCTTCGGCGAGCGACCTCGTGATGATCGACGCCGTCTCGCACGCGCACCATGCCCCGCATCTGGTCGAAAACTTGCGGCAACTGCGCAGGGATCTTCCCGTGGTCTTCTACGGGCACGACAATGACAACCGAATATTAAAGATGGGCGACATGCCGCAAATCCCGAAACGAGCGAATCTCAAAGAGGTTTGCTTCGCCATCCGGAAAACCTTGGATATTGACAAGCCCCATTAATTCGCTATCATACGTCTACCTGGGGAGAAGGTGATCCTATTGCGCTTGGCCCTTAAATATTTCGTTCCGTTTTGCTTGGCGGCCGTTCCCTATGTGATGCCGTTACAGGTCTTTCAAAACGAAACCAACATCTTCATTCCGGTCGTGACCTCGAGTCGATCGGAGTCATTTGGCGCGGTGCGAACCTCTCCTCTCGACATCGAATCGGAAGATGCCATCAGCCTCGCCGTCTACACGGAAACGAATGAAGAAGTCCTGCGCACGCTCTCGCTGCCGCTTCCCATCTACGAAGTCGGCATCCGCAAGGCATTGCAGAAAATGGGCTTGCAGCAAGAGCATCTGGAGATGTGGGAGAAAACGCACTCCCCCTCCGCCCTGCAGTACATCCGTTTCATGTCGGAGGAAAACCAACGCAAAGTCGCGCACGTCGCACTCTATATCCGCAGCGTCAATAAAAACATTGATCCGAAGACGATCTGGCGCGAGGCAGCAGCGCTCGTCCACTATTCGCGAAAATACGGGCTTGAGCTCTCCTTGGCCGTCGCAATCGCACAGACGGAGAGCACGTTCAACCCCAATGCGGTGAGTTACGCGGGTGCCCTGGGCGTCATGCAGGTGATGTGGCGCGTGCACGAAGGCCTGTTGCGCTCACACGGGATCATCGCTCAAGAACAGATGTTCGACCCCGAAAAGGGGATCGCCGCAGGCTGTCTGCTCCTCTCGCGCTACCTGCGCGCCTACGGCGATGTCCAGCTCGCCCTGAACCGCTACTACGGCGGACTCGCCGTCGCCTACAAAGCGAAGGTCGACCGTTACATCGCACGCCTCGACCGACACTCCGAAGAACTCGGCCTGTAAAGCACTCCCCGAACCCGAGCAGAAACCCAAAGCGTCCCCAAAGGGACGCTTTTTTTATGCGCGCTTGTTATTTTCCAAGATATATTTATAATATATTTTAGTCAAAAAGGGGGCGGTTCGATGCCAAAAACGGACGGAGTACCCCTCGCAGAGGCACAAACGAGTCGAGGGAAAATCTACGGGCTACTTAAAAACGAAATTTTCGAATGCCGCATCGCGCCTTCGGAAATCCTCGTGGTGGACGAACTCGCCAAGCGCTTCGGCGTCAGCCGCACGCCCGTGCGGGAGGCGTTGCTCGCCCTGGCGAACGAAGGGCTTCTCGACGCCAAACACCACGTGGGATTCATCGTCGCCCCGGTCAACGCCAAGGAGATCGTCGAAACCTACAGCTTGCGGATCGTACTGGAAAAAGAATCGGCCCGCCTCGCGACGCGCAACGCCGGATCGCACGATTTGGAGCGCCTGCTCGCCATCGCGGACAAATCCGACCCGTCGGGCGGAAGGCGTTTCCACTCCTTGATCGCCGAAATTTCGGGGTGGGGCGTGCTCGCCCAGATGCTCGAAACCCTGATGGATAAAACGGCCCGCTCGCGGACGCTTTTCGTGACTTCGCACACCCCGCAAGGCGCGTCGTTCGCCGAAAAATACGACCACCGCATGATTTACGGCGCGATCGCGTCGCACGACGAGGAAGAGGCGTCTTCGCTCATGGAAATGCACCTTCGAGAGGCTCGAAAATATATCTTGGGCGCCATCTCCGCCATTTGAAAAACATCCGCGAGAAAGCAGAGAAACGAGAAAGCAGAGAAAGAGGGAGAAAAAACATGACCGTTGAACAAAGTTCACAAAACGCACCCAAAGCGCAAAAAAAGAAGTTCCGTTTCCCGCATGTCTACACGCTCTTATCGGCATTGATCGTATTCGCCTTCGTCATGACGTTCGTCATCCCGTCCGGCACGTTCGAACGGGTCGTGGACGAGGCCACAAAGCGGACGGTCGTCCAAAACGGCAGCTTTCACCTCATCGAGAAAAAGCCCCTTTCGCTCATGGACCTTCCCATGTCCCTGGTCACCGGCCTCCAGAAATCCGCCAACATCATCTTCTTCGTGCTGCTGATCGGAGGCGCCTTTCAGATCGTCACGAAGACGAAGGTCTTCGACGCGCTGACGCAGATGATCTCCAAGAAAGTCGGCGACCGAGGGACGGTCGCCATCCCCATCATCGCCGTCTTCTTCTCCATTTTGGGATTCACGATGGGCGCGTCGCAGGAGGTCTTGATCTTCATCCCCATCGGGGTGGCCGTGGCCCGGACGCTCGGCTTCGACGCGATCACCGGCGTGGCGATGATGCAGCTGGGCGCCATGTGCGGCTTCACGGCGGGGCTCTTCAACCCCTTCAACGTCGGCGTCGCGCAGGGTATCGCCGGGATCGAACTTTACTCCGGCTTGTGGCTGCGCGTCGTTTCTCTGGTGATCTTCCTGGCGATCACGATCGCCTACATGGTGCGCTACGCGACCCGCGTGCGGGCGAACCCCGAACTCAGCTTCTGCCGCGATCTGGAGATCGAGGAAAGCGGCCATGCCGCCGCCAAGTTCAAAGAGGTTCCACTCACCAAAACGCACTTGGCGGTGCTCGCCGTCGTCGTCGCCGGCTTCGCCCTGCTTCTGTGGGGTATCCGCGAACGAGGGTGGTTCATCAACGAGATGAGCGCGGTCTTCTTCTCCATCGGCGTGATCAGCGGTTTCATCGGCGGGCTGAAACCCGACGAGATCGCCGAGGAGTTCGTGATCGGAGCGCGCGCGCTGACGTTCGGCTCGCTCATCATCGGATTCGCCAGCGCGATCATCGTCATCCTCGAAAAGGGCGTCATTCTCGATACGATCATCAACGGCATCTTCGCGGCGGTGAGCTGGCTGCCCACCCCGTTGCAGGTGGTGGGGATCTACCTGTCGCAGATCTTCATCAACTTCTTTATCATCTCGGGCACGGGACAGGCGGCGGTCGTCATGCCGATCCTCGTCCCGCTCGGCGACCTGCTGGGGATCAGCCGGCAGACGCTCGTGCTCGCGTTCCAGATGGGCGACGGGTTCACGAACTCGCTGTTTCCCACCGCCTCGACGCTGATGGCCGTCCTGTCGGTGGCCAAGGTGCGCTACGAGCAATGGCTCAAGTACGTGCTACCGCTCATGGGCATCTTCACGGTGGTCTGCGGCATCATCGTCTACGTGGCCTCAATCGTCGGGTACAATTGACGTGCCGCTCTCGAAACGGGAACGAATCCAGGCCGCACTCGCCTTTCAGGAAGTCGACCGGCCCCCGTACAGCGTGTGGACACACTATCCCGTGGCCGACCTGCAGGCGGACGAGCTCGTTCGCCTGCAGGCGCGCGACGCGCGGCGCTACGCGTTCGATTTCGTCAAAACCCCGAACAACGGGCTTTTCATGGTCCTCGACTACGGAACGGAATATGCGAAAGACGCGCGCGGAGCCCCCGCGCCCGACAAATACGGCTCGCTCGTGGTCGCCCAATACGCCGTCGACGACTCGCGAAAGTGGGAAACGCTGGTACCGCTCGACCCCGAAAAAGGGTGCCTGGGCGACCAGCTTCGCATCGTTTGCGGGTTGAAAAAGGCCCTCGCCGCCGACACAGCGGACGACGCGCCGATCGTCCAGACGATCTACAGCCCCCTCACGACGGCGTACAAGCTCGCCGGGGATCTGTTGCTCAAAGACATGCGCGAGCGACCCGCGCTCGTTCACGCGGCGCTCGAGGCGATCACCGAAACGACGAGGCGCTTCGCGGCCAAAAGCCTCGAGCGCGGCGCGGAGGGGTTTTTCTTCGCCAGCCAGCTTTCAAATCACACCTTGGTCGACGACGCGACGTACGACGCCTTCGGCGAGCGCTACGACCGGGAAGTGTTCGCCGCTTTCGCGGGGAGGACGTTTTTCGATATCGTCCACATCCACGGGGAAAACGCCATGTTCTCGCGACTCGCAGGCTATCCCGCGAACTGCGTCAGTTGGCACGACCGATGGATCGGCCCCTCGCTTGCCGACGCGAGGCAACGGACCTCGAAATGCCTTCTGGGGGGAATCGACGAGGAAAACGCGTTCGGCGTGATCGACGACGCCTCGTTTGGCGAGCACGTCCGCCAGGCGCTCGACATGGGAGGAAAAACGGGGTTCATCCTCGGGCCCGGGTGCACGGCTTACCCCAACATGCCCGAAACCCACTTGCGGATTATCCTCCACGAGCTTAGGGCGCGCTCTTTTTGTCCGTTTTGTCCGTCTCGTCCGTAGCGTCGAGCGCGTCCTGGGCGATCAGGGCTTCGAGCTCCTCGCGCGACATTTCGGTACGCTCGGCGCGCTCAAGAGGCGGCGCGCCATGTGCCTGGGGCGCGTCGAGGTCGTGACCGAAGCCCTCGTTTTCCGAGGGACGCAGGACGGCGACGTCTTCGTCCGCAATCTCCTCCTGCTCCAGGGACAGCAGCGGGACGCCGACGAGCGACTTGCCGCAAAAAGGACACAGCGGCCGGTCCCAGACGATTTTTCGTCCGCAGTGGCGGCATTCTTTCATCGAGGTTCCGCCTCCCACACGCCCACGACGGCCGTGTGGTCCGAAGGGCGTTCCATCGCGCGCAGCTCGCGCACCGCGTACGCGTCGCGGGAACGTTCGGCCAAGCTCGGCGTCGCCAGCAGGTGGTCGATCCGCCAGCCGATATTGCGGGCGAGCGAGTCCTTCACCCGGTAGTCCCAGAACGAGAACTCCCCGTCGCCGTTGCGGTGTTTGCGGAAAACGTCGACCAGCCCCCAGGAGCAGACCTCCTCGAACGCGTGCTGGACGTCGCGGTGAAAACACACGTGATCGCGCTTGTTTTCGGGGTGCGTCACGTCCCGGTCCGTCGGCGCCACGTTCAGGTCACCGGTCCAGAGCAACTTGTCCTCCATCCGATAATCGCGTTCGAACAGCGCCAGGATGCGCTCGAAAAAGCGCAGTTTATATTCGAAGTCCGGGCTTTCGATCGACTTTCCCTGCGGCACGTACGTATTGACGATATGCACGTCGCCGACTCGGGCGCGCACGACGCGCGCGCGGTCCGAATCGCTGTCGGCCCCGTCGTCGAAACCGAAAGCTACCTCCTCGAGCGGTTCTTTCGAAAAAACGGCCACACCGTTGTACGACTTCATCCCCTTGAAAGCGACCGCGTATCCCTTGTCGGCGAAAAACGACGCCGGAAAGTCCGCGTCCTGGCACTTCGTCTCCTGCAGGCAGACGACGTCGGGCGCGTCGGGCGAGTCGAGCCAGAAATCCAAAACGGGCAGCCGGCTTTTCACCGAATTGACGTTGAACGTCGCCATACGAAAAACATTGGGCATATCGACGAAGGCTCCTTTCTTCAAACCGAAAAGTTTAAAAAATCAAACCACGGAGTGGGAACGCAGGAGCGCCCCCACGACCAAACCCGCCATCGAATACAGGATGCAATCGGACTGACGCTGCTCGAAGGGCGCCCCCGAACGGCCCGTCACCACGTAGCCGATCAGATAGCCCACGAGCGCGCCCGCCAGAAGGTACAACGGGCTGCCCACCTTGATTCCGTGAAAGATATCGATCCGGTCCATCGAAAAAACTACCGGGCCCCGGGAATCCGCGCTTCGCACGGAACGCCCGTCTGGCACAACCCGCAGCCGTAGCCTTCGAGCC
>JAVBRL010000016.1:0-7069 GCA_031547985.1 Synergistaceae bacterium | reverse complement strand
CGATCCCAAGAGCGCGGGCCACCGCAAGCGTTGTGCGCAGCGTGGGGTTTCCATTCTGGCTGAACGAACGATAGAGCTGTTCGCGGGAAAGGCCTGTTTGATTGGCTATTTGAGTCATTCCCTTGGCTTTGGCCACAATGCCGAACGCATGCGCGATAAAGCCCGGGTCGCCCGTCTCAAACGCGCCAGCCATGAAATGGGCGATGGCTTCATCGGATGTTAAATCTTCCGTAGGGTCATATGGGGTCAGTTTTGCGTTTTTCCTGGTCATCATTGATCACTCCATTCGACCACCATGCGTAGATTGTAGTTTATAAATTACTTTTGGTCAAATAAAAAGAAGAACGACGCGATGACTCCGAAACAGCAACGCTTTATAGGGGTAAAATCGAATTCAGATCAAACGCCTGCAGAGGTCGGCGATGCGCTCCGCCGCACGGCCGTCGCCGTAGATGTTCGGGGGGAACGAAAAATCGCGGCCACGCAGGCGATCCAGAAGTTCGCGCCCTTTTCGTATGATCGACGCGGGGTCGTCGGCGAGTACGTTTAAACCCGAATCGAACAGCTCGCGCCACGCGGAGTCGGGCATCAGTACGAGCGCGCCTTTGCCCGCGAAACACGCTTCTTTTTGAAAACCTCCGCTGTCGGTGACGACGAGCGCGCACCCCCGCAACAGCGACATCAGTTCGAAATAGCCGAGCGGATCTGTGGTCAAAAACGGCTCGACCAGCGCCTGGAGATTAAATTCCACGATCCGTTTTCGCGTGCGCGGGTGAAGCGGCAGCAGCACCTTCAGCCCCGCTTCGCGGGAGAGTTCGCCGATTCCCGCCAAAATAGCTCGCAGGCGAGCCGGGTCGTCGACGTTGAAATCGCGGTGCAGCGTGGCGATCAGATAGGCGTTTTCCTCGACTCCCAGGCGGGCCATTTCGCGGCGCGCGTCGAAATGAGGTTCCATGCGGCGATAGAGGTCGTACATGACGTCCCCCACGACGTGAACGCCCCGCGTGATGCCCTCGCGCGCAAGGTTTTCGCGCCCCACTTCGGAGCAGCAAAAGAGCAATTTCGAAATATGGTCGGTGAGGACGCGGTTCGTCTCCTCCGGCATATCTCGCGGCTCCTGGCGCAGGCCCGCCTCGACGTGGCAGACGGGAATCTTGAGCTTGGAGGCGGCGAGCGCCGCCGCGAGCGTCGTGTTCGTGTCGCCGTAGACGAGGACGCAATCGGGGCGTTCGGCCATGAAGACGCGTTCGCATTCGATCAAGGCCTCGCCCGTCTGCTTGCCGTGCGTCCCCGAGCCGATGCCCAGGAGGTGATCCGGGCGCGCGATCTCGAGCTCGCGGAAAAAAATCTCCGCCATGTCCGCGTCGTAGTGCTGCCCGGAGTGCACAAGCACGTAATTCCAGGCGCCCGATGCACGAAAAGCTCGTCCCACGACGGCTTCTTTAATGAACTGCGGGCGAGCCCCGACGACGGAGACGATTTTCTTCGCGGGCATTATTTTCGCTGCCAACCCTGTTGCCAGCGGCTTTCGGCCGAGGCGTAGGCCGCCTGGATGATCTTGACGGTCTTCAACCCCTCGCGCGCCGTGCAGAGGCCTTCGGCGCGGCCCGCCAGCACGTCCAAAACATGCCGGTAGTACGGCAGATGCCCGTGGCCGTACACGGAGGGCGGGTTCGTGCGGGCTTGTTCGATCTCGTCGTCCATCGGGTTCGCGTCGGCGAATTCCCAGTGTTCCACCGAGTTCATGGCGACGCCGCTTAAGCGCACCGTGCCACGCTCGCCCAGGATCGTGAGGCTTCCTTCGAAATTTTTGTTGTAGGTCAACACTGTGGCGTTGATGCTGCCGATCGCACCGCTGCGAAACCGAATGCTGACGCTGATCGTGTCCTCGGCCTCGATGCGCGCGCGCTGCGTGGAGGCGGCCGCCTCCACGGAGTCGACGGCGCCGCCGAACCACTGCACCATGTCCACGTAGTGCGCCGCCTGATTCGAGAGACAGCCGCCGTCGAACTCCCACGTGCCGCGCCAGCGGGCCTGGTCGTAGTACTCCTGCGGACGGCTCCAGAGCACGTTGGACAGGATCATGTAGATGCGGCCGAATCGTCCGGCCTCGAACGCCTTGCGCAGCAGCAGCACGCTGGGGTTGAAGCGGTTCTGCTTGACCACCAGGAGATGCACGCCCGCTTGGTCGGCGGCGGCGATTGCCTCTTCGCAATCGGCCACGCGGCAGCCGAACGGCTTTTCGGTCAGCACGTGCCGCCCCGCTCGCGCCGCCAGCACGGCCTGCGCAGGATGCACGCCCGACGGCGTGCAGAGCACGACCAGATCGCTTTCGACCTCGCTCAACATGCGGCGCATGTCCGTGTAGTCGCCTTTGCCGGGGACGACGTCGCACGTGGAGACGAGCTCGGCCAGCCCCTCTTTTCGAAGCGCGTCCAACGCCTCGAAGTGCGTTTTCGCGATGCGGCCGCAGCCGACCAAAGCGACGCGCAACATATCGCTACAGGCGCACGAGGCGGGTGTTGGCGAGCGCCTCTTGCGGGTAGAGCTTGATCAAAATGTCGCGCGTGTCCAGGATCCGCTTGGCCTTGTCGAGCACCACGCCGTAGTTCACCCGGCTCGTGTGCCCGGTCGTGATCAGCACCGCGTCGGACTCCTCCACGATCTTTTCGCTCAAGGGGACGGGGTTGACGCACGCGCCTTTCCAATTGACGCGCTCGATCCACGGGTCGCACACGGTCACGATCGCGCCTTTACGCTCCAAAAGTTCCCAGACTTTAATCGCCGGGGATTCGCGCATGTCGTCGATGTCGCCCTTATACGCCAGCCCCAGCAGCAAGATACGGCTTCCCTTCATGGGAAGCTCCACGTCGTTGAGCATGTCCTGCAGGCGCGAAACGACGTAGGGGGGCATTTCGTCGTTGATGTCGCCCGCCATTTCGATCAAGCGCGTGTGGTAATCCGCCGCGCGAGCGCGATAGGTGAGGTAGTAAGGGTCGATCGGGATGCAGTGTCCGCCCACTCCGGGACCCGGCGTGAACGGCGTGAAGCCGAACGGTTTCGTCGAGGCCGCCTCGATCACCTCCCAGACGTTGATCCCCAACCGGTGGCAGACCTGCGCCATCTCGTTGGCGAGCGCGCAGTTGACGATACGGTACGTGTTCTCGAGGATTTTCGTCATCTCCGCCTCTTTGGGCGTGGAGACGTCGAACACGGGGGCGTCGAGCACGGCCTCGTAGAGCGCTTTCGCCACACGCGTACACTCCGGCGTGACTCCACCCACAACCTTGGGCGTGTTTTTCGTCTTGAATTTGATATTGCCGGGGTCCACGCGCTCCGGCGAGAACGCCAGATGAAAATCGCGTCCGCATTTGAGCCCCGTGGCCTCCAGGATCGGCAGCACGACTTCCTCGGTCGTGCCGGGGTAGGTGGTCGATTCGAGCACCACGAGCATGTCCTTGTGCAGGCGTTTTGCAATCTCCTGCGCCGAGGAGCGCACGATCGAGAGGTCGGGCATCTTGTAGTGGTCGAGCGGCGTCGGCACGCAGATCGTCACGACGTCGACCTCGGCGATGCGGTCGAAGCTCGTCGTCGCCGAAAGATGGCCCGAGCGCACCATCTCGGCGAGCTCCTCGGGGACGACGTCGCCGATGTAGTTCTCACCTCGGTTGACCCGGTCGACTTTCTTGGCCCGGATGTCGAACCCCAGCACCGTGAACCCCGCGCGCGCCTTCTCCACCGAAAGCGGCAGCCCCACGTAGCCGAGCCCCACCACTCCCACATGCGCCGTACGCGACTCGATCTTCTCCAGCAAGGTCATCGTCATCGAAATCCCTCCTCTTTATTTATTCTTTATTATGCTTTTTGTGCGGGTTCGTAAAAGATCTGATTTTCCAAAAGCTGTTCCGCGGGCACCGGACGGACGACGCGCGCGGGAGAGCCCATCAGGATCTGCCGCGGCGGGGCGTTGCACGTCACGAGCGCACCGGCCGCCACGAGCGCGTCCTCGCCGACCGTCACACCGGGCAACAGCACCGCCCCGGCGCCGATGCGGCAGCCCTTGAGGAGCTTGGGCCCGCCGAAATGCTTCTTGCGCTCCTCCGTACGCCCCACGAAGTTATCGTTCGTGAAAACGACGCCCGGCGCCACGAAACAATAATCGCCGATCTCGCTCATGGCCGTGATGTAGGCATTCGTTTCGATCTTCGCCCGGCGGCCCACGCGCGTTTTGTTCTCGATCGCGACGCCGCGCCCCACAATGGTCCGCTCGCCGATCGCGACCTCCTCGCGGATCGTCGCCAGGTCGCCCACGAAAACATCCGGGGCAAGCGATGCGCCCCGGTAGATCACGCAGTGCGCACCGATCACGCACGCAGCGCCGATCTCGAGCGGTGGGTAGACAGCACCCGCGCCCGTGGTCGCGCTGTTGGCGGCCTTCGAGGGAAGTTTGCCCAACACCGTGTGGTCGCCAACGCGCACTCGCGGACCGATGCGGACGCCCGAACGAATGACGACGTGATGGCCGATCACGGCGTTCGACCCGATCACGACGTCGCCTTCGATCACGACACCGGCGCCCAGGGCCGCACCCTCTTCGATCCGCGCATCGTCGCTGATGAAAGCTCCCGTGGGAAAAAGGCGTTCGAACGCATTCATCCGCAAGGCTCCCCCTTTTCTCTTAAAGATTTAAAGATATAAACGATTTATTCTAGCAAAAAAATTAAAAGCTGTGCTTCCAGTTTTTGAAGCCGCGGCCCAGGACCTCCGACGATTCGCTGATCGACATCAGCGCGTGCGTGTCGTTCTGCGCGAGGTAGGTCTTCACGACCATCGACTCGCGCTTCGAGAGCAGGCACATGATCGTGGGGCGGTCCGCGCCGGAGTAGCCTCCCTTGGCCGACAGCAGCGTGACACCGCGCCCCATCGTATGGACGATGTAATCCGAGATCTCCTGCGGTTTCTGAGAGATGATGAACACGAGCAGGCGCTTGTCGAACGACGAGATCACGCTGTCGATCACGACACCGGAGACATAGAGCGCCACCACGCCGAGCAGCGAACGCTCGAAGCCGACGATCCACGCCGAAAACCCGACGATCACCATATTGATATAGAAGGAATAGCGCCCCACTTCGATCCCCCGCCGCTTGCGCAGCACGAGCACCAGGATATCGGTGCCGCCCAGCGAAACGCCCGCGCGCAGCACGAGCCCGCCGCCGATCCCTTTGACGACGCCGCCGAAGATCGCCACGAGCATCGGTTCGCCGATGTGCGGAAACGAGAACATGCTCAAGACCTGGAAGAGCGTCGTGGTGAGAACCACGCCGTAGATTGTCCACGCGACGAAGCGGCCGGACATCTCCTTCCAGCCCCAGGCAAGCAGCAGCACGTTGCCGATGCCGACCACCCATGCCGGGGAGATCCCAAATGTGTAGTTCGCGAGCACGGCGATACCCGTTACGCCGGCATCCGGGAAACGGTACGCCATCGTGAAACAGACGACACCGACCGAATAGATAAGCGCCCCGAGCGTGCTCGAGAAAAACGTGGGTAGCTCCCGGTAGACGGCGATGCCGATATGCTTGAATGTACGTTTTGTCTTAGGACTCATTTTTTACCCCTCCCTTACGACAAGTGCGCCAGTATACTCTTGCCCGTGTGGAAAGGCAAGAGCGATCCGCTGTATAATGGGGCACGTTTGTAAATTTTAAACCGGAGGTGCATCCTATGGCGATGCAGATCAGCCTTGAAGAAATAATCACCATGTTGTTAAGCCGCGTCGAAACGCTCGCGATGAACGACGAGAACAACAAAACGAAGTTCAACATCATCGCGCGCATTCTCTACACGAAGGGAATCATCACGGACGACGACGTCCTGGAAGCGATCCGTGCCGAGCACAAGATGCTGCGCGAACTGGGAATGATCCCCAAGGAACCGGGCGAAGACGTCGTCAAAATGTCCGCCGAGAGCATCCTGCAGTGGATCCGCGGCGACGTCGAGGGGATCAAAAAGAGCATGGAGGAGTACGAGAAAAAACTCCGCGAGCTCAGCCGCGAAGAGGCCAAAAAACCGAGCATCGCCGTGGCGTCGGCGGGGGCGCTCCAGCAACTCGACCGCATGGCCCCCCCACCCGGAGGCAAAACCGGCAAAAGCAAACTGATTATCTAACTGTCATCCCCGCACGATTTTAAGCGGGGATCCAGCGACTTACGAACCTCAGGAATTAAAGCCGCTGGACTCCGGCTGAAACATGCCGGAGAGACGATTTTGTGCCTTTGTGCCCTTCACGGGCGCGTGAATTGAAACATAAAGATGCGTTGGCGCATGTAGTTATAATTTGCCGCGCTCTTCATGGGGGGAATTACTTGATGCTCCGCGTTGCGGCGGCCTTGTGGCTGAAGCTCGCACGAAAGAACCGAACGGTTTTCCTGGTGGACGCCCTGTGTCTGCTGTTGGCGACGTACTTGGGGTACGCGCTGCGCCTGACGCTCTGGATCGAGCTGGGTTTTCGCCAGGACCTGCTGTACGCGGCTCTTGCTTTCACGGCGTGCGTGCTCGCGGCGTTGTACGCGGGCAAGAACTACCGCGTCCTCTGGCCGCAGGCAAGCGTCGAGGAGTTCGCGCACCTGACGAAATACTACGCGCTCGGCTACGGGCTCTTTTTGGGGGTCGACCATTTCTGGAAGGGAATCGTCGTACCGCGAACATCGCTCGCGATCATGTTTTTCGCGGGGCTCTTTTTGCTCGGCGGCGTGCGTGCGAGCTGGCGGCTGGCCGAGATATCGAAAAGCCCCCCTCCAAAGGCGCGCAAGCGCGCGCTCATTATCGGCGCGGGCGAAGCGGGGACGCTGCTGGCACGCGACCTGCTGCGGCGCATGGATGAGCTGCTGCCGGTGGGGTTCATCGACGACGACCCCGCCAAACAGGGAATGACCGTCGCCACGCTCCCCGTCCTCGGAGGGCGCGACCGACTGACGGAAATTCTTGAAAAGGACAATGCGATCCACGCGGCGATCATCGCGCTGCCCTCCGCAGACGGAAGCCGCATCCGCGAATACCTCGAGCG
>JAVBRL010000197.1:0-5936 GCA_031547985.1 Synergistaceae bacterium | reverse complement strand
AGCTCGCGCATGCGCTGCAGGATCGAGTGCGTCTCGTTCAAGGCGCCCTCGGCCGTCTGGATCATGCTGATGCCGTCCTGCGCGTTGCGCGAGGCCATATCCAAGCCACGGATCTGGGCACGCATCTTCTCAGAGATGGCGAGCCCCGCCGCGTCGTCGGCGGCCGAGTTGATCCGCAGGCCCGTCGACAGCTTCTCGATCGATTTCGTCAATTGGGCAGTCGTATTACTGACGGCGTTGTAAGAGATCAACGCCGGTATATTGTGATATATCCTCATGACTGAAAAAACCTCCTTGTTATGGTTAGAGACTGCGGGCCTCCCTGCCCAAAAACGCAATCCGTGCGTGCTTCTTTCCTAATAAACGATTGTTTTCGGTTTTGCGTTACTCGCAGGTGAAGCCGCCGTCCCCCCTTCACAAGGAAATTTTTTAAAGCTCGATTGGAACCGAGAGTTTCAAATATTAAGATGGCTTCGCTTCTGTTTTCGGCCCTTTGGGGCCCTTACTTGAGTATTCAACCGTTAAAAAACAAAACTTCTCCGCCGCGAAAAACGCTCTTTATGGGGCCTCGACCTCCACGTTCGATGGATCCTCGGCCTGTTCGGCCTCTTGCGCCTCGGCCGTTTCTTCGGGAAGCAACTCGAAGTCGAAATTCACGCCCTGCTCGCGCAGAATGCCCAAAAAACCGACCGTCATGGGGATCTTGAGCCGCTGTATCAATTCGATCCGTTCGGCCACCTCAGCCGCTATTTTGCGAAACGCCGCCTGGAACGATTCGTCCTGCGCGTGCCAGCACGTGTGGATCGTATGCAGCAGCCAACCACCGACCGGCTGGCACAGGTCCGGATATTGATCGGCGTACTTTTTGATCATCTCCCAAAGCGCCAACACAGCCTTGTCGAGTTTGTTGGCGTAGAGGTAACGCTCCACTTCGATACGGTCGCGCAGCCAATCCTTGGGACCGCTACCCAGCGACAACGCAGTGGCATCGTCGTAAAAAACGCCCACACTTGCCATCAACGCTTTTAGCTGTTCCCGGATCGACGCGTCGTCGGGGGCCAGCTCCAGGGCATTGTCGAGCAATATCTTCGCCCGGTCGTACTGCGGGAAATAGCACAGGTCGTTCGACGCGGCAATCCGTGCGGCGTCCTTGAGGAAAGCGACGATTTTGTCGACGGGCATCTCCGTACCGTAATACTGCTCTCCCGCTTCGTTCATCAACATGTTGCCCTCGGCGCAGCGCCCCTCTCCTTCAAGAGCGAGCGCCAGCTTCCAGAGCGTATCGGCTGGCCAACTGTGAAACGCCGGATCGGAGCGAGCGAACACCCCGTCCAGAGCGATTTGCTCCGCCAGCAGGGCTTCCGTCGACTCCGCCTCGCCCGCAAGCGCCGCGAGCCTTTTTTCGGCCTCCTCGCGCGCGAACTCGTCGCCCAGCACTCCGAACGGGTTTTGGGAATCGTCCTCCATCGCTTCTATCCGCCGGGCGTAGGTCTCGAGGGCCGGTATGGCATAACGGATCCACTGGCGCGTGAAGTTGACGTTGAGGCGGTGGGAATCGACCACGCTCTGGTACGTATCGCGCAACTCCTCGATCTCCTCGATCGTCTCCAGATTGCGGGAGCGCGCGATGGCATAGCCGCTCACCGTGGTGTAGCTCTGCCCCATAAAGGCCAAGGACGGGTCGACGCGATGCAACACGTCGAAATCGCCGGAGACGTCGGCGGCAAGGAGCTGCCGGCGCACCGGCGCCAGGCCGGGCGCGGAAAAGCGCGTGATGCCGTCTTCAATCTTTTTCAAGATCCCCTCGGCTTTTTCCAGGTCGTCAAAAGCCTTCTGCAACCGACCGAGCGCCACTTCGCCACGCCATAAGTTCGCTTTGGGCGAGTAGCTTTTATAAACCATTGCCGACGGGGTATCCCCCATCGGTTCCACTTCGTCGACGAATTCGTTCAAATAATCGGCAAACGGCCTCACGGTCGTCCCTTCGATCAAGGCTCCGCCTTCGGTGCAGTCGTAAACGGGAACGGGACATTCCGAAAGCATCTGCTCGAAGATGCGGATCATCATGAGCCAGATCTCGTGCGTCTCCACATCGCCTTCTCCGCTTGCCGCCGGAACGAGCAGGCGCGGGCGGGCGTCGTGGCTCTGCTCGAGTTTCATATCCGCCGCGTCCGCCGTATCCGAAGCGTGGCTGCGGCTGTCCTCGCCGAACGACAGGTCCTGCCCGATCAAGGCGAGCGAGCTGGCATCCCGCGATGCGATCAGCGCCAGCGCCATGTGCGACACCGAGGCGCCGCCGTAGACCAAGTCGCCCCCCAACAACGGCCCGATATACCAGCGGTCGATGGGGATTTCCGTCTTGCCGGGCACCATCACCGGCCCCGGCCAACGCCCGATCAGCTGCGGCACGCAGACCGCCGAGGCGACCAGCACGATGTTCTTGGCCTCTTCGGGGAACTCCTCCACCACGTGGCGCAGGTAGTACGTGTACATCTCGATCACGCGCTCGATGCAGATCACGATGTGCGGCACGATGCCGTTTTTGAGCAGCTTGCGGCAGGCCGTATCCGCGCAGACGACGACGCATTTTCGCAAGCGGTCGTCCTCTTTCAATAAATGAACGTTTTTATCGAGCGACGGCCCCGAGGCCACCCAGACGAATGGACGTCCCTTGAACTCCTCGCCGAAGTCCACGAAATGCGGGCCGTAGACGATCCAAGGGGCGGAAAGCGACATCTGGCGCACACCCAGCAGCGTGTCCTCGACCGAGTTGCCGATGTATTCGATCTTGCGGACGACGACCTGGCGAAATTTCTCCTGGTATTCCTCGTAGTCCTTCTTGAACGCTTCCATCTCGCCCCGGTGCAGCACCTGGGTGGAGTCCGAGATCAGGTACATGCCCAGCAGCGTGATGTTGACCGTCAACGCCTCTTCGATCATATCGTCGTCGGATTCGGTGACGAAGCACATGCGGCAAGTCTTGGGGAGAGCTTTGTAGACCTACGTGAGGTGGAACGTATACGCCAGCAGCGCCAGGTTGGGCTCCACCACGACGATGGCCAGCAGGTCCGACGCGACCTTGCGCAGGACCTTGAACAGATACGGCGGAACACCCATGCCGTAGATCAGGACCACGGGCTTTTTGGCGTCCTTTTTGTGGATCGCGGGCACTTCGGCGGGTTGGAAGAAGGGCTTTTCCGTCAACCCTTTCACCCACATGCCGGAGGCGCTTTCCGTTTCTTCGTGTTCGAACTCGTGTCCATGTTCGTCGACCCACGCGCGGAGCTTTTCCGCCAGGCGGGGCTGCAGCGTGTCGAGAACCTTGATATTGCTCTCCCACGTCTTGATCGTTTCGGGACCCAGTTTGATCGTTGCCACTATTTTGCCCTCCATGGAAAAAATAGGAAAAATCGTGTCATCAAAAACGCTGAAAACAAGAGATGACTACACGTTTCTAATTTCGGCCGCCGTGCGGAAAAATAAAGGGGCAAACGCACGCAAACACATAAAAAAACGCCCGCGTCGACGAATCGGGCGGGCGGATACGAAGCAAACAAAAGAGGAACGAAAGGAGATGAGGTTTATTTTTTGAGGTTCTTGCCCAGGAGGTCGGCCACCATGTCCTGCGGCACCGTCTGTTTGGCGGCGCGCAAGTTCTCGGCCACGATCTCCTCCCACAGCTCCTTGCGCCACACCGTGGTCGAGCGGGGAGCGTCGATGCCGATCTTGACCGTGTCGCCGCGGACTTCGAGCAACGTCACTTCGATGTCGTCGCCGATGCGAATCGCTTCGCCCGAGCGTCTCGTCAACACCAACATGATCAGGCGTCCCCCTTCGCGGACGCTGTTTTTTCTGCTTTTTCCGCCTCGGCCTCTTCGGCGATCTCCTTCTCGTAACGGCTTTTCATCATCGCCCGCGTCGATTCGGGGAAGAGCAGGTGGCGCACGTCGTACTCCTCGTTGATCGCGATCACCTGCTTGGCGATCTGCCGGGCGTGGTTCACCACGATCGGCGCCCGCAGGTTCACCGTGATATTCCACGGCTCCTTGGGCGGGATCGAAAGCACCACCAGCATCGCCAGGTCATCCTGGCTCTTGGACTCCAATACTTCGAGGTCGCTTTCCGGCAGCTTCGCGTTGTACGCGGTGATAACGACGCTCGGAGGCGCCACAGGCAACGCGACGTCGGGGTCCTTCAAACTCTGCATCCATTTGACGGGGTTTTCGTCGTCCCCCGCGATCACCCACTCGTGATGATTTTCGAAACCGGGAATGCCCTCGGGAAAACGAATAATCGCCTCGTCGGACATTTCGAGCGTGCCAAAACGCGTCGTGTTGATCTCTTTCAAGGTCTCCCTCACCAACTCTCTGTATGTTTCTTGATGCTATTTTATCTTTTTATCGTAAAAAGTCGACCAGCGACGGCCGAACGATTTGCGCGATCACCGCGAGGCTCGCCTGGTAAACCGACTGCGCCATCTGCAGCTGCGTCACGATCTCCGTCAGGTCGACGCCGATCACGTTGTCGTAAAGCTCCGTCAGGTTGACGTTCGTCGACTTCAGGCGCGTCTCGGTCGCGTCGTAGCGATTGTAGAGCGCTCCGGCCTGCGCGCGGTTCTTGAGCAGCGTGTCGCCCCACTTGTCGAGCTTCGCCAAGAGGAAGTCGGAGATCGCGTCGCGGTCCTCGGCTTTGACGGCCGCGATGAGGTCGTTCAGCACGCCGAAGAAGTCGGTTTCCTTTCGCGTGCTCGCCGTGCGGCGCACGACCTGCTGGTTGTACGGACCGCCCTGGCCGCCGCGCTGCGGACTTATAACGCCCGTCGTCGCCGGTGGATTGGTTCCATCCGTCATCGCCAAAGCCGCTGGGGCGTTCACCAGTTCGATCTTCTCTCCGCGAGGCGACGTCAGCACGAGCGTCTTGACGCCGTTTTCGTTCAACACCGTCGCCCTGATACTCTGCTCCTGGAAGCGCGTGTTGATCATCTCGGCCAGCTCTTCGACGTTGTTCACCGTCGGCTGCCCCGTTCCCGGAGGCGTGACCGTGTCCCACAGGTCGATCGTGTGGACGACACCGCCGATGCTGAGCGTGAGCGTGTCGCCGGCCTGAGGAGACCACGCCGCCAAGTCGCCGGTTCGCAGGTCCGTGTTGAGCCCGAATCCCGGCGCGTTCAGCCCCGCGGAGTCGTAGATCGTGACCGGCGAGCCGTCTTTGGCCGTGATCGCGAGCTGCACCAAACCCGCATTCGCATTGTCCGTCATGTCGTTGTCCCAGAACGAGACGTCGAGCCAATCGCCCGTCATATCGCGGATGCGGTTGGCGATGTCATACAGGTTGTCTCCCGCCAGCACCGGCACGTCGACCGAGCGGCCCATGCTTTCGATGCGGATGTTGCCCGGATTCGCAACCGCCACGTCCGCCTGCACGGGAGTACTCACCAACCCCGCTTGAATGCCGATGCGCATCGCGATGCCGCCCGTGTAGTCGGAGTAGCGCGGGTCGCCGTAAGGACGGTCCAGGATCTCGAGCGGTTCGCCCGTCGTCGTGAAGATCGCGAAATCGCCGCTCCACGTGTTAGTGGGGTCGTAGAAGTTCGCCTGCGTCGTCGTCTGGAAGTCGTAGCCGAACGCGTCGTAATCGAGCAGCTTGCCGCCATATTGCTCGTTCACCTGCGTGACGATCGCGCGCGACACGAGCGCCGCGTTCCAGCAGAACTGGTTGCACACCTTGACCAGATAGACGTCTCCGCCGACGCGCACCTCGAGCTGGGCGGGCATGTTCTCGTCGAACGGCCCCGTGCCGTCGCTCGGGTAGGCGATGATCTGATCGTAATTGCTGCGAAGCGCCGTGCTGATGCCGAGCTCGGCCGCGTAGTCGCCCGTGGCGGCTCCCGCCTTCTGGCCATCGTAAATCGTCAGCGGCGCGCCGTCGCGCGTGCG
>JAVBRL010000115.1:0-5467 GCA_031547985.1 Synergistaceae bacterium | reverse complement strand
GACATGGCCGAAAGCCAGCTCCTCCAGAGCCAGGCGGCGGTCTCCCAGGCTGCTGCGGCACTCAAGCTCGCGCAAATCGATCTGGGGTACACGCGCCTCACTGCTCCAATCGCGGGGCAGGTCGGCAAGGCGCTTTTCACGAAGGGCAACTACGTCACGCCGTCGAGCGGGAACCTGACGACGATCGTCCAGATCGATCCCATCCGTGTGACGTTCTCGTTGCCGGACAGGGACTATCTGGAGCAGCTGCAAGCCTTTAAGGTTGCAAACAGCTCCGTCTACGACGCGACGATCCGCCTTTCGGACGGAAAAGAATACCCCCTCAAGGGCGAGCGCGATTTCGAGGACAACACGATGGACCAGAAGACCGGCACAATCCAGATGAGCCTGCGCTTTAAAAACGACAAAGGGGTACTCATCCCGGGTTCCATGGTACGGATCGAGACGAAGCCCGTTGAAAAACACGTCTCCGCCGTGATTCCGCAGGTTTCCGTCCTTGCCGACTCGCAAGGTGACTACGTTTACGTTGTCGACGGCACGGACATCGTTCATCAGCGCCGAGTGACGCTCGGAATGGAGATCGGCACGATGCGGGAAGTCGTTTCGGGGCTCGAGGCTGGGGAGAAGGTCATCGTCCGCGGGCTGCAGTCGGTTCGCCCCGAAATGCAGGTCAAACCGGCCGAAGCGGGGACCGCTACCGGCGCGAACGGTTCCAAGACACCGGCGGAACGAGCCCAGGAATCCGGGTACGATTTGAAAATCGTCTCCAGCGACAAGGCAAAGGCAAGCGGGGATAAGAAGGGACCTTGAGACGGGACTCCCACTACCACACTCTTTTGAAGAAGGGAAAAGTGGATCATGTTTTCTAAGTTTTTCATCGCCCGGCCGCGCTTCGCGATGGTCATCGCCGTCGTCTTAGCGCTTGCGGGAGTGATCGCAGCGTTCAATTTGCCGATAAAACAGTATCCCGACGTCGCGCCCCCGCAGGTACAGGTGCATGCGACCTACCCCGGTGCCGATGCCGAAACGCTGGCCAATACGGTCGCGGCTCCGCTCGAGGAAGCGGTCAACGGCGTCGACGACATGATTTACATGAATTCGACCTCGAGCAATACGGGTCGCTACACGCTTACGGTCACCTTCAAGACGGGGACGAACAAGGATATGGCGCTTGTCAAAGTTCAAAACCGTGTCCAACAGGCGACGCCGCTGTTGCCCTCGGAAGTGACGGCGCAGGGCGTCACGATCAACGCGAGTTTCGCCGACACGCTTGGCTTCGTAGCGATGATTTCGCCCGGCGGCACGCGAGACGAGCTCTTCCTTTCAGACTACGCGACGAACAACGTCAGTAACGTTTTAAAACGCGTCCCAGGAATGGGAGACGTCACGGTCTTCGGAGCGAAGTACAGTATCCGGGTATGGCTCGACCCCGAACGGCTCGCCTCTTTAGGCCTGAGCACCGCCGACGTGGCGGCCGCCATCACGAGCCAGAACAAGCAGGCGTCGATCGGTGCGATCGGCGGAAGTCCAGGGAACGAAAACTCTCCACTCGTCTACTCGCTCACGACGGAGGGACGCTTGGGGAGCGTACGCCAGTTTGAGGAGATCATCCTGAGGACCACGGACCAGGGCGGGCTTGTGAAGCTCAAGGATGTCTCGACAATCGAACTCGGCAAGGACTCCTACACGTTCTTCGCGGCTTTCAACGGTACTCCGGCCGCGATGATGGCGCTTGCTCAGGCGGCCGATTCGAATGCGCTCGACGTGATGAACGCGGCCCAAAAGGTCTTGAAACAGCTTGAAAAAAACCTTCCGTCCGATACGGCCTTTCTCGTCGGGTACGACTCGACGCAGTACGTCCGCGCGACGATCCTGGAGATTGTCGAGACGCTCGCACTCACGTTCTCGCTCGTCGTGCTCGTCTGTTACGTCTTCCTACAGGACTGGCGCGTGACGCTCGTCCCGGTCGCGGCGATTCCGATCTCGCTTCTGGCGACGTTCACGGGGCTCGCCGCGTTGGGTTTCAGCATCAACATCCTCTCGCTTTTCGCGTTTGTACTGGTCATCGGGACGGTCGTCGACGACGCGATCATCGTCGTCGAACGCGTGCTCTATATCATGGAGAGGGATAAAGTCTCCTCCGTCGACGCGACGGTCCAGGCGATGAAAGACGTTACCGGCCCGATGACGGCAACGACGCTCGTCTTCCTGGCGATCTTCGTTCCTGTCGCGTTCATGGGCGGTATCACAGGCGAGATCTATCGGCAGTTCGCGGTGACGATCTCGTTCGCGGTCACGTTTTCCCTTGTCGTTGCTCTGACGCTCTCCCCGGCGATGTGCGCCCATCTGTTGACCGACATCAAACCCAAGGAGCGCGGCTTCCTCGGCTGGTTCAACCGAGCTGTGAAGGCGAGCACGAAAGGGTACGTGGCCGGGTCGATGTGGATCGCGCGCAAGACGATCGTGACGCTGGGTTTCTTCGGCATCGTCGTGGCGGCATCTTACGGGATCATGAAAACGACGCCGACGGCCTTCATCCCCGACGAGGATCAGGGGGCCGCTTTCGCGGTCGTGCAACTTCCGGAAGGCGCTTCCCAGGGGAGGACGCGTGCGGTGCTGAACAAGATCATCCCGCAATTCCGGGAGATCCCGGGTGTCCGATATGTCATGAACGTCGCGGGCTACAGTATTCTCGGTGACTCGGGCGAAAACGTGGCCTCCGTCATCATGCCGTTCGATCACTGGTCGCTCCGCAAGGATCCGTCGAGGAGCCTCTCAAACATCGTCGCGCAGATGCGGCGGATCGGCGCGTCGGTTCCCGAGGCGCAGATCAACATCTTCACGCCTCCGGCCATCTCGGGACTCGGTATTGCCGGAGGGCTCGACGTGCGCTTGCAGTCGACTCTGGAGAACGATCCCGAACGGCTCGCGCGGGTCAAAGACGAATTCATCGCCAAGATCAGTACGGCCCCGGAGTTCCTCTACGCCTTCAGCGCCTATACGGCCGACACGCCTCACATCAACCTCAACATCGACCGGGCCAAGGCGGAAATGTTCGGCGTTCCCATCTCGAACATCTTCAGCACGCTGCAGACGTATTTCGGGACGGCCTACATCAACGACATCAACATCGGAACGCAGGTGAACAAGGTCATCCTCCAGTCCGCCTGGCCGTTTCGAAACAAGCTGGACAACATCGGCAACATCTACGTGCGCAATTCTTCGGGGGGGAACGTTCCGATACAGAGCGTCGCGACGCTGAACAAAGTGCTCGCACCGCGCGCGATCTCACGGTACAATCTCTATCCCGCCGCAGCGATTACGGCGTTTATCAAGCCGGGCTATTCAACGGGGCAAGGGATCGCGCGCATCGCGCAGCTCGCGACGGAGCTGCCGGAAGGATACACGTACGAGTGGTCGGGGATGACGTATCAAGAAGAGGCGGCGAGTGGGCAAGGCTTCCTGCTCATCGCGGTCGCGCTCCTCTTCGGCTACCTCTTCCTCGTTGCGCAATACGAGAGCTGGACTGTCCCCATGGGCGTCATCCTGTCGCTGCCGGTAGCCCTGCTCGGGGCGCTGATCGGAATCTTCGTGATGCGGATCTCGCTCAGCATTTACGCTCAGTTGGGTATTCTGCTTTTGGTCGGGCTCGCGGCGAAAAACGCCATCCTGATCATCGAGTTTGCGCAGGAACAGCACGAGGTGCGGGGCCTTTCGATCCGCAGGGCCGCCGCGATCGCGGCCTCCGAGCGATTCCGCTCCGTCATCATGACGGCTTTCACGTGCGTCATCGGCGTGCTGCCGATGCTTCTGGCCTCCGGGGCCGGTGCGTCGAGCCGCCTGCATGTGGGAACGACGATGTTCTTCGGAATGAGCGTCTCGACGTTCTTCGGTATCTTCCTGATCCCGGGCCTTTATGTCTTCCTGCAGACGTACCGGGAATTGATCAAGTCGCGCCTGAAGCGCCTATTTTCACGGATATGAAGAGGTGTCGGACGATGAAAAAATTTGCGATGGTCGTGGTGGGAGCGCTGCTTTCCCTTACGATTCTTTCCTTCGGGGCATACGCGGCCCCGGCGAAGCCGGTTTCGGCCGATGCGGAACTTGAGGCGGGTGCTTGGACGGAACTCGCCAAGCGCTACCCCAATCCGTACGTCTCGGGAGATATTGCCGATGCGCCTGATCCGGAGGTGCTCTCCCATTGGTGGGATTCCCTTGGGGACGGAACGCTGACGCAGCTGATCGAGTGGTCCTTGGCGAACAACCGTGATCTCGAATCGGCCCGCGCGAAAGTCGCCGAAGCCCGCGCGGCGCTTGGAATCAGCAAGGCGGCCGTGCTGCCGTGGCTCGATAACGTCGATTCGTGGACGGCGTCGCAGAGCGCCGAAAACGGCACCACGGGCAGGGGACAGTATACCGAGCTCTATAAGCTGGGAATCGACGCATCTTGGGAGATCGACATCTTCGGGGGGCGGCGCCAGGACATCAAGGCGGCGACCGCCACGCTCGAGGCGCAGTACGCGGCGCTCCACAGCACGTGGGTGACGCTTTCCTCCGAAGTGGCGCTCGATTACCTCACGCTTCGCACGCTCCAGGAACGCCTTCGAATCGCGAACAACAACGTGACGTTGCAGCAGGAGACGCTCGATCTGCTTTTGTCGAAATATCGGGCTGGTTTGAGCGACGCACTGGCTTTGAGCCAAGCGCGTTACACGCTCGAACAGACGAAGGCGTCGATCCCGCCGATGCGGGCGAGCCTCGAGGAGACGATGAACGCGCTCGCAATCCTCGTCGGCAATGTGCCCGGCAGTCTCGAAAAATTGTTGCAAGAACCTCGGGCTCTGCCAAGACCCGACACGGTGAATTTGGTAGGTATCCCGGCGAACGCACTGCGCCAGCGACCGGATATCCGCATGGCGGAACGACAGCTGATCGCGCAGATGGCGCGCACGAAATCCGCCCAGGCGGATCTCTGGCCCCGGTTCTACCTGATGGGGTCGATCGGGCTCGAGTCGCTTTCGAGCGGAAGCCTCTTTTCGTCGGGCAGCTATGCGTATGGCATCGGCCCGCGTATCACGTGGCCGATTTTCCACGGCGGGGCGATCCGCAACAACATCCGCGTGCAGACGGCGCGCCAGGAGCAGATGCTCGCAAGCTACGAGCAGACCGTTTTGAATGCCGTCGCCGAAGTGCGAAACGCCCTCACGGCGAACGAACAGGAGTTCGAGCGCAACGTGGCGCTCAAAAAAGGCGTCGAGGCCACGCAGATGGCGCTCGACATCGCCAACGACAAATACAAAAATGGCCTCACGGACTTCAGTAACGTGATCGACGCGCAGCGAACGTTACTGATCCTCCAGGAGCTCTACGCCGTGAGCCAGGGGCAGATGACGTCGAACATCGTCCGCACCTTCAAGGCGCTAGGCGGTGGTTGGGCGCCCCTCGTGGCGGAAAACCAGGGCAAGGG
>JAVBRL010000249.1:0-12598 GCA_031547985.1 Synergistaceae bacterium | reverse complement strand
CAGATCATCGAAGCGAAAATCGGCAAAGTCGTCGCTGGTATCGTTGATCCCAACCCCGCAATTGACGGCAAGGGACTTCAGGCGTTGCGCAACGCCGGGATCCAGGTCGACGTCGGCGTGTTGGAGCGCGAGTGCAAATGGACGAACCGCGGCTTCCTGCGGCGCATGCAGCAGAGGCGCCCCTGGGTGACGGTCAAGTCGGCGTTGTCGATCGACGGAGACTTGGCGCTTGACACCGGAGAGAGCAAATGGATATCGAACGCCACCTCTCGCCAGAAAGGGCATATCCTGCGGGCGGAGCACGACGCGATTTTAGTCGGAATCGGCACGGTCCTGCAGGACGATCCGGAATTGACCGTGCGCCTGGTCTCGGGGATCTCGCCACTGATGGTGATCTTGGACCGCCACTTGAAAGTTCCGGAAAACGCCCGCATCCTGGAGGGGGGTAACGGCGTGATCTTCTGCGGTCCTGGCGTCGACGAAAAAAAGCTCGAACGGATCAAGGCGGCGGACATCGACGTGACGGTGCTGGACGAGTCGGCGGACGAGGATATTCCTCTTCGCCCCGTGCTGGAATACTTGGCGGCGCGCGGTGTCAACATGTTGATGGTCGAGGGAGGCACGCGGGTGATCAGCAATTTCTTCGCCGCGCACCTCGTCGACGAAGTCTCTCTTTTTGTGGCGCCGCGTTTCCTGGGTAGGGGCCTGCACATCACCGAGCATCTGACGCTGAAAAACATGCAGGAGGCGATCACGCTGGGGGACATCATGATCCGGCAGACGGGAACCGACATCTGGATCGAAGGGATTCCCAGTTGTTCACCGGCCTTGTAGAATGCGTCGGAACGGTCGTGCGCACGGGTGCGCGGCTTGAAATACGGGCCCCAGAGATCGCTGGCGAATTGACGCACGGTCAATCCGTGAGCGTGAATGGCGCGTGCCTCACGGTCGTCTCCTGCGCGGGCGCGCAGTTTGCCGTCGAAACGATGGGCGAGACGCTTTCGAGAACGAATTTAGGAACTCTGGCGCCGGGCAGGCGCGTGAACCTCGAACGCGCGATGCGTTTTGATTCGCGCCTCGACGGGCACCTCGTAGCGGGGCATGTCGATGCGACAGGCCGAGTCGACTCGCTCGAGGAAGGCACGTTCGGATATAAGGTTTGGGTCGCCTGCGAGGAGGAATGGACCGATCTGATCGTTCCGAAAGGTTCGGTCTGCTTGAACGGGGTCAGCCTCACCGTGATCGACGCCCTGCGCGGGCGTTTCTCGACGGGCTTGATCCCGACGACGCGCGAGCGAACGACATTTTCGGATATCCGTGAAGGAGACGTCGTAAACATCGAAACCGACATGGTCGGCAAATATATCGCCCGCCTTGTGCGTGCCTTCGACGCGCCTGAGCGTGACGAGCGAAAAAGCGTGACATGGGATAAACTTTTAAAGTACGGATGGGGATCGGAAGGAGCTTGCGGAAATGACGGGTGAAGCTAAGGGGTTCAATACGGTATCCGAAGCGATCGACGACATCAGAGCGGGTAAGATGATCGTCGTCGTCGATGACGAAAATCGCGAAAACGAAGGCGATCTCGTGATGGCGGCGGAGTTTTGCCGTCCCGAGGATATGAACTTCATCGTGCGTTTCGCGCGTGGGGTGGTATGTTCTCCTCTCGACGGAGAAATCGCCCGCAAGCTGGCGCTCGACCTGATGGTCGAGCACAACACCGATACGCACGGAACGGCTTTTACCGTCAGCGTCGATTATAAAACGTCCACAACCGGCCTTTCGGCTTTCGAACGCGCGCAGACGGTGCGTGCGCTCGCTGACCCGGCGGCCAGGCCGGACGATTTTCGGCGCCCCGGGCACATCTTTCCGCTGATCGCTCGCCAGGGAGGCGTGCTCAAGCGTTCCGGGCATACGGAGGCGACGGTCGACCTGGCCCGCCTCGCGGGCTTGAGAGGTGCGGGGCTGTGCTGCGAGATCATGAACGACGACGGGACGATGGCGCGTTTGCCTCAGTTGAAGGCCTTCGCCCGCGAACACGGCCTCAAGCTTATCTCGGTGGAATCGCTGATTCGCCACCGGATGATGCGTGAACATCTCGTCAAGCGCGAGGCGACCGTGCACCTGCCGACGCAGTATGGCGACTTCATGGTGTACGCGTATCGGTTCGTCGGGGAGGAAGCGTGCGCGCCCGTTCACTTGGCCGTCGTCAAGGGCGACCTGCAGTCCGCCGGTACGGATCGTCCCGTACTGGTCCGCGTGCACTCCGAATGCCTCACCGGCGATTTGCTCGGCTCGTTGCGTTGCGATTGCGGCCCGCAACTCCACAAAGCGCTTTCGATGATCGAAAAAGAAGGGTGCGGGGTCTTGCTTTATATGCGTCAGGAAGGGCGCGGCATTGGGCTTTTGCCGAAACTCAAAGCCTACGAACTCCAGGAAAAGGGGATGGACACTGTCGAGGCGAACGAGGCCCTGGGCTATGCCCCCGACCTGCGCGACTACGGCGTGGGCGCACAGATCTTAGTCGACCTCGGCGTTCGCCGCCTACGGCTGTTGACGAATAACCCGCGAAAAATCGTGGGATTGCAGGGGTATGGGCTCGAAATCACGGAGCGCGTGCCGCTGGAGATCGAACCGAATCCGTTCAACGAAAACTACCTGCACACCAAGTGCAGCAAATTGGGGCATTATCTGCACTTTTAATTTTATATTTTTTAAGATTTTTTGAGGAGGGCGAAAAGCCATGCAGATCTATCAGGGAAAACTGGTCGGAGACCGGCTACGGTTCGGTATCGTCGTCTCGCGGTTCAACGAGTTGATCTCTTCGAAGCTGCTTGAGGGGAGCAAGGACGCGTTGCTGCGCCATGGGGTCCGCCATCAGGATATCGACGTCTACTGGGTGCCCGGTGCGTGGGAGACGCCGCTGGTTGTCAAAGAGATCGTGCTGACGGGAAAATACGACGCCGTGATCGCGCTCGGGGCTGTGATCCGGGGAGATACGCCGCACTTCGACTATGTGGCTGCCGAAGTGTCCAAGGGCATTGCGCATATCGCGGCGGATTCGCGCGTTCCGGTGGCTTTCGGCGTGCTGACGTGCGACAACCTCGAACAAGCGCTCGTACGCGCCGGCAGCAAAGCGGGAAACAAAGGGTTTGATGCCGCGGTGAGCGCGCTCGAGATGGCGAATCTGCTGCGGGAAATCCGCGCGCCCCGTTCGGGCGAACAGAAAGAACAGAAAGAAGAGGCATAGACGCAATGCTTGATCCGAAATGGATTCGCGAGCAGATCGACGAAGTCCGCTCAATGCTCGAGTGCCGCAATATGGACCTCGACCTCTCCGAACTGTCCGCCCTCGAGGTTCGCAGGCGGGAGATCTTGGTCGATGTCGAGGCGCGCAAGGCGAGGCGCAACGAGGGTTCCAAAACGGTGGGGGCCAAACGCAAGGCGGGCGAGAACTGCGACGCTCTGATGGAAGAGATGCGCTGCCTTGGCGAGGAGATCAAGGAGCTCGATGCCGAACTCGAACGTATCGAGCGCGATTTCGAGGCCTGGATGCTCAAACTGCCCAACCGCCCCCTCCCATCGGTGCCGGTTGGAAAAAACGAGGAGGATAACGTCGTCGTGCGCACGTGGGGGACCCCACGCGCGCTGCCTTTCGAACCCAAACCACACTGGGAGATTGCCGAGGCGCTCGACATTCTCGATTTCGAGCGTGGGGTCAAGCTCGCGGAAAGCCGCTTCACGGTCGTCAAGGGGCTGGGGGCGAAGCTGGCGCGCGCGCTGATCAACTTCATGCTCGACTTGCATACGAACGAACACGGCTTCATGGAGATCAATCCGCCGATCCTGGTGAACACGGCGACGATGCGCGGGACGGGACAGCTGCCCAAGTTCGCCGAAGACCAGTATCGATGCGCGAACGACGACCTTTGGCTCATTCCGACGGCGGAAGTGCCGCTCACGAACCTACATGCGGAGGAGATTCTGGACGAAGCCGAGTTGCCGAAACACTACACGGCGTATACGCCCTGTTTTCGCCGCGAGGCGGGAGCGGCTGGACGCGACATGCGCGGCATGCTGCGCCAGCATCAATTCGACAAAGTGGAACTCGTCAAGCTCTGCGCACCGCAAAACGGCGAAGCGGAACTCGAGCACCTCACGAACTGCGCGGAGAAGGTCCTGCAGCTTCTGGAGCTGCCGTATCGCGTCATGGCCCTCTGCACGGGCGATATGGGTTTCGCTTCGGCCAAGACGTACGACCTCGAAGTATGGCTGCCGTACCAGAACTGCTATCGCGAAATCAGTTCGTGCAGTATTTGCACCGATTTTCAAGCGCGCCGCATGAACACGCGTTATCGCCCCGAAGCCGGCGGCAGGCCGCAATATGTCTGTACGCTCAACGGATCGGGCATCGCGATCGGGCGCGCTCTGATCGCGATCCTGGAGAACGGCCAGAACTCCGACGGATCTGTGACGATACCGCGCGCGCTGCGGCCGTACATGAGGGAGCTCGAGGCGATCGTCCCGCACTGACCTGCGGCCGCGTAAAAGGCATCAAAGGTACGAAAGGGGGGATCGCAGGCGGTGTTTGGATTTGACGACGAGATCGTTCGCGCTTTCGGGGTTCTGTTTTGCGTCTGCGCCGTCTGTGTGGGGATACAGCGCTTTTGCAGGCAGAAACTGGAGCGCGATCAATACTACTATATAAAAGATATCTCGCTCGTCGGGGCGTGGGCATTGTGCGGCATCTGGACGGAAAACGCCTCGCTGCGGCTGGTGATTGCCGCAGGAGTGCTCGCGGCGCTGATCGGTTTTTGCCAAAAAGTCGCGCGAAGTTGGGACCTGCGCCCTTTTTATTTGCTGATCGGCGTTTGGCTCGCCGTATCGGGGCCGCGAATCTCTTTTTTGGGGCTTCCACGTGGCGAGTTCTTTTTTCTTTCCGATTATGCGTCGATCGCCTTAAGTTCGCTATGGCTCGCGTTTTTTCCGATCCTGTTCCAGGAGATCGATGAAATCCCGGGACTCGCGGGCATTATCCTTTTGATCAGCTGGGTGCTGATGCTCGTTTTAAACTTCTTTTCGTCGCAAAACCTCAACGATGCCCTCTTCCTTTCGATCGCCGGACTGTCTTTCGTCCTTGTTTTTTCCAGCCGCCATATCCATACGTATCAACGCCTGGGCGAGCCGCTCGCTGCGCTTTGGGGAACGCTGCTCGCGGGCACGTCGGTCCTGGGCGTGAGCAAGGGCGTCGCCTTTTCGACGCTGATGCTCCTGCCGTTGGGGCTTTTCGCCCTGCCGATTCTCGAAATTTCCCTCAATGTCGTGAGCGCGGCGATTCGCACGAAACCGCTGGGAAGCATGATCCTCTATCGCAAGCTTGTCGGAGGGGGAATGGATCATTCGCTCGCCGTCTATACGGTTGCGGGCACGTGTGCGGCGGCGGGAGGGCTGACGGCGTGGATTCAGTTGAGCTCCGTCCATCCGCTCATTATTTTTTCCGTTTTGATGGCGATCCTGTTGGCGGGGCTGCTTTTTTTGAGCAGCTCGAACGCATCCGCGACTTCGCCGCGTCGTGCCCGAATTTGGAACGTTTCCGTCGACAACGTATCGTCGAGCTACGCGCTGGGAAAAGTTCAGGGATGGATCCACCGCAGCGGGGACCCCGAGGAGCGCAAATACGAACTCGCACGCATGATCGTCACCGTCGACGCCTTGGCGGCGTTACGAAGCCGCACGGACTCCCTCTACGCGCAGATCGTGGAGGACGCCGATTTGGTCTTGGCCGACGGCAGGGGGCTTCTTTGGGGCCTGCGTTTTTTGGGCATGCCGATCAAGGAGAGGGTTGCGGGGATCGATTTCATGGAGCAGCTTTGCCGCCAGGCGGCCGCCGAAAAGTGGCCCGTTTTTTTCTACGGCGGGATGCCCGGCGTTGCCGAGGCGGCGGCGGCGGCACTGGAAAAAAAATACCCGGCGTTGATGGTGACCGGCGTTGTCAATGGTTTCGTCGGGCAGACGCAGGCGGAGCGCGACAACTTGGCTCGTGCGATACGCCTTTCCGGGGCCAAACTGCTTTTCGTGGGATTGGGCGTGCCGCGTCAGGAAGTCTGGATCGAAAGAGAGCGGCATCGTTTAGGTCCCCTCGTGGCCATGGGCGTCGGGGGGAGCATGGATGTTTTGTCGGGAAACTTGCGCCGCGCGCCTGGGTGGATGCAGCGTGCGGGGTTGGAGTGGTTTTACCGGACGATTCAGGAGCCATGGCGATGGAAGCGTGTGGTCAAACTTCCCTATTTTGTGGCGATGGTTTTGGCGACCCGATTTCGTTATTTAATTTTTAAGCGATCATGATGAAATACCTGTAATACTTTATATGTTTCGAGAGATGAAAGTGTTAATTCGGTAAAATCGCTCATGCTTTGGATAATTTTGTTTTGATAAAACCTGTAACTATGAGGGGACGTGATCGGAATGAAGATGGATAAAATTCTGAAACAAGCGCAACGAATGCAGGCACAGATGGCTGAGATGCAAGAACAGCTTGCTTTGGAAACGGTCGAGGGCGCTGCGGGAGGCGGGATGGTCCGGGCGAAGGTGAATGGCCAGGGGGACCTGCTTGAGATTCGCATTGACCGGGAAGTCGTCAACCCAAACGATGTTGAGATGCTTGAGGACCTTGTGCTTTCCGCGGTGAAGGAAGCGTTGCGCCTGGGGCGGGAACTTGCCGACTCGAAAATGGGTTCCTTGACCGGAGGACTTAATTTCCCCGGTTTGATGTAAGGTGGCGTACCCCGGCTCACTCGAAAAGCTGGTTTCGCACTGGTCGCGTTTCCCTGGCATCGGCGAAAAGACGGCGCGGCGTTTGGTGTTCTATTTGATGAGCGCTCCTCGCGAATGGGTGACGGAATTCGCGGATTGCATGCGCGAACTCCGCGAAAAGGTCCACCCCTGCCCCGAGTGCGGTAACATCACGGACCAGGAGGTCTGTTTTGTTTGTTCGGATCTGGGCCGGGACCAAAAGACACTCTGCGTGATGGAAACGGCGGAGGATTGCGCTGCGATGGAACAGGCGGGGATTTATTTCGGGCTCTACCACGTGCTGGGGGGGAGGCTTTCGCCGCTCGACGATGAAGAGATCCCGGAAAAAAGCCTTGAGGCGTTGAAATCGCGCATTGATGCACTTGGCGTTCAGGAGGTCGTCTTGGCGACCAATCCGCGCATCGAAGGGGATTTGACGGCATATGCGATCCAAGAGGCCCTCGCGCCCTTTACGGAGCTCAAGATCACGCGCCTCGCTTATGGTTTGCCCGTGGGCGGTTCCATCGGTTTTGCGGACCGAGTGACATTGCACGTGGCATTGGAGTCCAGAAAGGAGATGAGACCGTTCGATTGAAATGTTTTACGACAAAGAGATTTGACAGTGAGGAGAATGCCTGATGGCAGAACAAGGTTTGGTTCCTCTGATGAAAACGCTGGTGAGATTGCTTTTTTCGATGTTGGGTGGCGTGGCGGGCTATCAGACCGCACAGTTCGCCGCCGAGGCGAATTGGTTGCCTTCATTGACGCTCCTGCAGCCTGTAACATGGACGGTCCTATGTATCGTTGTCTTTGCGCTTCTCGGCTTTATATTGGCTCCGTTATTTTGGACTGGATTACGAGTCTTCGGACAGCTTTTCGAAAAACGGCTTCAGAACATCAAGATGTACGAAATCGTCGTCTCACTTTTCGGCCTCATTTTGGGACTCGTCGTCGCTTTGCTGATATCGCTGCCCCTTTCGATGATTCCCGTCGTGGGGGACTATCTTGCCGTGCTGATGACGATTACTGTGGGGTATCTTGGTGTCCGACTTGCTAACTGGCGAAGAGACGATGTTTGGGCTATGCTTACGAACATCGGAGAACTCAGAGGGCGTTTGTCGCTTCGAAGAAAAGGCAAACGTGGAGAAGAGATCGTTGTCGAGGAAAAATCGACGAGCGCGGAAGGAACGGACGTGGCGGTGGGCGTGCCCAAGATACTCGACACCAGCTCGCTGATCGACGGTCGTATTCTTGATGTCGCGAAGACCGGGTTTGTCGGAGGAACGCTGATCTTGCCCCGTTTCATTCTGACGGAGCTTCAAGGAGTCGCCGATTCGACGGACCCCTTGCGGCGTACGCGCGGCAGAAGAGGGATGGATGTCGTCACAGGCCTCCAGCAGATCGGGAATATCGAGGTGCAGATCACCGAAGAGACGATCAAGGAGCTGGGGCGCGATAAGGTTGACGAAGCGTTGGTCGTTTTGGCGCGGAGGTTGGGTGGTTACGTGGTGACGACCGATTACAATCTCAACCAAGTGGCGCGCATCGAGGGCGTCAAGGTGCTCAACGTCAACGACCTCGCCAATGCTCTGAAGCCCATGTTCCTGCCCGGTGAAGTCGTGGACGTTGAGATCATCCGTGAGGGCAAGGAAGTGCATCAGGGGATCGGGTATCTTGACGACGGCACCATGATCGTCGTCGAGGACGGCAGAAGGCATATCGGTGAACAGATTCACGTCTGCGTGACCTCGATGCTGCAGACTTCGGCCGGGAGAATGGTTTTCGCTCGGATCCTCAAAGAGGGACATGCTTAAGTTTTGAACTGCGGCGGGCACACGCAATGGACGTTTGTTCTGATGGCCGCCGGCAGCGGATCTCGTTTAGGCGGGATCGCCAAGCAGTTTCGCCTTTTGGGCGGCGTGCCCGTGTGGCATTGGAGCGTGCGCGTGGCGCAAGCGCTTTACGAACGGGGCCGGATTGCGGAACTTGTGGTGGTCGTTCCGGCGGGGGAGGACGTGGACGCCTTCGATCATGCGTATGGCGTCCCGACGCGTTACGTCGCCGGGGGCAGCGAGCGCAGCTATTCGGTTTTGAATGCGCTACGTGCCTGCCGGACGAGCCATGTTCTTATCCACGACGCGGCGCGTCCTTTTGTGACGAGGGAGTTGTGCGAAGCGCTGGTCGATTGCGCGTTGCAAAATGGGGCGGCGATCCCCGTGTTGCCGGTGACTGACGCCCTCAAACGCCTTGGCGATGACGGCAGTGTATCGCCGGTCGATCGCCAAGCGATCTATCGTACGCAGACGCCGCAAGCCTTCGAGCTTGACGTGCTGTTGGGCTATATGGAAGCCGACAGTTCGCGAACTTATGCGGATGAAGCCGAGGCTTGGCTGCATTACCGAAGAGATATCGGCTACGTGGAGGGGGTGGAAGGAAACTTCAAGATCACGACGGCGGAGGACTGGGAGCGGGCGCGTCAGATTGCGTGCGCTTCGGTCGAAGTACGGGTGGGGCACGGTTATGATGTTCACCCGCTCGTTCCGGGGCGAAAGCTCGTCTTGGCAGGCATTGACTTTTCACGTATATTGGTGAAGGATGACTGCCGGTTGGGACTTTTGGGGCATTCGGATGCGGACCTGATCTGCCATGCGGTGGCGGATGCGCTTTTGGGCGCGGCGGGTCTGCCCGATATCGGCCTTTTGTTTCCCGCTTCGGAACCCGTTTACAAAGACGCATGCAGCGCCGACCTTCTGAAGGAGGTCGCCTCCCGAACGCGCCGCGAAGGGTGGGACATTGCGCATATCGACGTTACGTTACTGGCGCAAATCCCGCGCATCGGCGCATACACGCACGATATCGAGTGCGCACTGAGCAGGCTTTTGGAGTCTTCTGGGAAAGTACATTTTAAAGTTAAATCGGGGGAGTTCGTCGGCAGCGTCGGAAGAGGAGAATGTATGAAATGCCACAGCATTGCGACCTTGACGCGTTAACTGGAAAAGAATTGGTTTTTCGTGCGATGCGCGCGAAACGCCATCTGTTTTTCTTAAAGAGTTTTTTCGTCGCCTTGATGGGTTTGGCCATTATGACGACGACCGCGCAGGCGTCCTTTTGCACGCTACAAGAGGATGGTGACTCGATCGTCTGGAGCGTGGGGAACGTGCGTATCTGGCGCTTTCCGATGTCGTGCGCGACGGAAATCTATGACGCCGTGGCCCGACTTGAAAAGCTCTACGAGAAACGTTTCAACATCAAAGATGTGCGTGTTCTCAAACGCGACGATACATGGACGCTCTGTGTCGGCAACCAGGAGTTGCTGACGGCGAAACAGGAATATGTGGGGCCGATTCGTGTCTCCGCCAAGGCGATGTCGCTGTTTTGGGTCTCTCGCATTTACGAGGCATTCGGAGATCTTCACGCCGAAGCGTTGACGTCCGCGTATCATTTGAGAGGCAAGCATAAACTGACGGGAACTGTGTCTTGGTATGGGGGTAAAAACTGGTTCGGCCGGCGTTTTGCCAATGGCGAACGATTCGAAGAAACCGTTTTGACGGCGGCGGCGAAAAACCTCCCCTTTGGGACGCTCGTTCGCCTGCGCGACAGTGTAACGGGGCGTACTGTCGTGGTGCGCATCACGGACCGTTTTTTTGAACACAAGGGTAGGGTTTTGGATATTTCCCTCGCCGCTGCCGAGATCTTGGGGATCAAAGGGCGTGGGGTGGCGAAAGTCGACGTGGAAGTTTTGGGCAAAGTCGGAGTCATCGGAGGCAGTTGATCGCGTGCGATCAACTTGCCTCCGATTTTTTTTGCGTGGGGATCTTTGGGTTCCTAATATCATTCATGCCGTAAGGAGGTTGTCATGGATCGCGTAAACGGGGTGACAGCAGACGAAACGCAGCAGAATCAAAACAGAGCTTATCGGGAAAAATTTGTCGACTACAACGGTTTTACCTTCGACGACGTGTTGCTTGTCCCCGGTTATAGCGCGACGTTGCCGTCGCAGATCGATACGCGGACGTACCTGACGCCGCAGATCTCGCTTAATATCCCCATCTGCAGCTCCGCCATGGACACAGTCACGGAGGGGCGGTTGGCCATCGCCATGGCCCGCGAGGGAGGAATCGGGATCCTGCATCGCAACCTCGAGATCGAAAAACAGGCGGTCGAGGTGGACAAAGTCAAGCGTTCGGAGTCCGGCGTCATCGTCGACCCTTTCTACCTCCACCCGGAAGATCCCGTCTCCGAGGCCGTCGCCCTGATGGGGCATTACCACATATCGGGTGTGCCCATCGTCGACGAATGGGTCAGGCTCGTCGGAATCATCACGAACCGGGACCTTCGTTTCGTGACCGATCACGATCAGCCGATCAAAAACGTGATGACTCATGAAAATCTTATTACGGCCCGCTACGGCACCAAGCTGGAGGATGCCAAGCAAATTTTGATGGGCACGAAAGTGGAAAAACTCCCGATCATCGACGAAAACGGAGTGCTCAAGGGGCTCATCACGATTAAGGACATCCAAAAGGCCAAGGAATTTCCGAACGCGGCCAAAGATTCGCAGGGGCGTCTTCGTGTCGGTGCGGCGGTCGGGACCGGTGCGGACACGTTCGATCGCGCCGACGCGCTCGTCAGGGCGGGCGTCGACGTCCTCGTCGTGGACACAGCCCACGGACATTCATTGACAGTCTTGAACGTCATCAAGAAACTCAAAAGAACCTACCCCGACCTGCCGATGATCGGCGGCAACATCGCGACGCCCGAGGCGGCCCTGGCTCTCATCGAAGCCGGTGTCGACGCCGTGAAAGTGGGCATCGGGCCGGGATCGATCTGCACGACGCGTATCGTCGCGGGAATCGGCGTTCCGCAGGTGGCAGCCGTCCTGAACGTGGCTTATGTGGCGCACCAACACGGCAAGATGGTGGTCGCCGACGGCGGGATCCGCTACTCGGGCGATATCACGAAAGCGCTCGCGGCGGGAGCGGACTCCGTCATGATCGGTTCGCTTCTCGCGGGAACGGAGGAAAGTCCCGGAGAAGTGGTGATTTATCGCGGACGCTCGTTCAAGAGTTATCGCGGCATGGGGTCGCTCGGAGCGATGAAAGACGGATGCAGCAAGGACCGTTATTTCCAGGAGAACACGACGTCGGACAAACTCGTTCCGGAAGGGATCGAAGGGCTCGTGCCTCATAAAGGGAGTTTGTCGGCCGTCATCTTCCAAATGGTGGGTGGTATTCGTTCGGGCATGGGGTATGTGGGAGCTCCCGATATCAAAACGCTTCACGAAACGGCGCGCTTTGTCCAGGTGACGCCCGCGGGAACGAAGGAAAGCCACCCGCACGACGTCGTGATAACGAAAGAAGCACCAAACTACTGGGTGGATAATTAAAGTATCGTATGGGGCCATCTTGACCCCGCTCATGGAGCGCATATAATAACGACAGGGCGAATAGATCGTCCTGTCGTTATTTTTTTGGCACGGCTTGACCAGGGAGGGGATTTCCGATGCCGCACGTTTTGAGTCTCACTGCCGAAGAAAGGCGCACCCAAGAAAAGGGCATCACCGGCTTGGAGGATTTGGAGTCGGAGGTTTTTTTCGCAGATAGTTTGTACGTGAACCCCGATGTGGAGTTCTCGGTGGGGCTGGAGGATTGGTGGCCCGAGTTCACGGTCGACGAGGACCTGTAGTTTTCTCGGCGAAAGAGTTGCAACATGAAGCTATTTGTGCTATAAGCAGTGGGTGGGAATTATCAGGTTTGCGCGCGAAGAGTGGGTTTTTTCCCACTCTTTGTTTTTTATCGAACGATCG
>JAVBRL010000236.1:0-5978 GCA_031547985.1 Synergistaceae bacterium | reverse complement strand
TTTATGTGGAGATCATCGGAATTGCACTACCCTTGTATAGACGCATCCGATCCCGGAGCCGATTATGTTTTTGTTATAAGGAGGGACGAGCCATACCGACGAACGGCTCTTCGCGGAAGAAACGCCGGCGTTTCGGGGTGCAGGAACGCTTGGGCGTCCTGTTCATCTCTCTCGTACTGCTGACCGGCGTGACGATCGCGCTGATTGGCTACTACACGGTGCACAAAGTGGAGGTATCTCTCACGAATGAACTGGCGGACAATATCTCTCACACCATCCTGTATGAAATCAGACACTCGGTGTACGATCCGGTGTGGCCGCTCGTCAATGCGATGGCGCAGGGTATGTTTCCGCGCGTCGAAACGGGGCGTGAGCGACTGCCATTGCTGCCTATCGTGCAAACCTTCATGAGAAGCTACCGCATTATGGGCGGTATTCACGTCACATACGAAAACGGCGATTACATTGCAGTCCGGCGGTTTTCACCGGAAGGTGAGAAGCGTCCCCCTGGGGCTCCTGCGAACAGCGTTTATGCGCTCGCGTATATGGAGCGCGACGGGAGGAGATCGGACCGCAACTGGATAGCGTTTTACGACAAGGATTTTAACGTTCTGCGACTTCTTCCGAATCAACTAAACGCCAACGACGACCTGCGAAAGCATCCCTGGTACCAAAACGCGCTGAAGGCGACAGGACAAATACAGACCGGGCCGTTTGTCATCCCAGACTCCGGCAGGCCGGCGATGGTCTTCTCCGAAAGAAGCCCGAACGGCAAGGCTGTAGTTGGGATCACCATCCTTCTCGACCAGCTCTCAGATTTTCTGGGAACCATGCGACCCACGCCGGGGACACGGATCGGGCTGTTTCAGGCAAGCGGTACCCTCCTCGCGAATGCTCGCGGAATCACAAAGGACAAAGACAGCGAGGTTCACCTACGCGGGCGGGAAGATCTCTCGCCCATCATTGCAATGGGTCTGCGACGGTATGAACAGGGCGAACGAGGGCTCGATATCGATGTCGATGTCGAAGGGCAGCATTGGGTGCTCCTTATGGAGGATTTGGAACTAGCCGGGGCGGGCGGCGATTTCATAGTGCTCGCCATGCCGAGGGACGAAATATTCGACGAGTCTATTTTTTTCAAACGGTACGTCGGCTATGCGGCGGCAGGAATCCTGATCGCGACCGCATTGGCCTCTTGGTTTGCCGTATGGGGTGTTTTCAGGCCGCTTCGCAAACTGGCGGAGAAAGCGCAACGCCTGAAGGACGTCCCTCTCGATAATCGTGGGGAGCGGATTGTATCCGGCGTGGCGGAGATTGATGCCCTCTCCCGAGGCATGGAACATATGCAGGAGAATATACAGAGGTTGTTCTCGATCACCGCGACGATCAATGCGGAAAAGGACTTCACGCAACTGCTCCGGCATGTGATGAACGAGGCGATGGACATGTGCCACGCGAACGGCGGCTTGATCATACTGCTGAATGACGGCGAAGAAAAACTACGCGAAGGGATCGACTGTTGGGCGGAAAAAAATGGGAAATTCCTACACATCCCTTTGAGTCGCGTGGACCTGGAAAAATTGCGAACAGCTCCTCGAGTGCTCCAGGAAAACACGCTTGTGCACGAGCTTATCCCCCGCACAGATCTCCGCAACAAAGTCAAATTTTTAGCCCTGGACTTCGAAGACCCGGATGCAACCGGGGTGGACATGTTGTCCGCACCATTGAGTAATCGCAAGGGAGAGCGGTTGGGGATATTTATTCTCTCGAAAAAAATAAACCCTGGCGTAGAGTGTTTCCGGCCGGAGTTGGTCTCGTTGATCGAAGGGCTCGCCAAATCCGTTGCCATCGCCATTGAAAATCATCGCCTCTTCGAGAAGCAGCGTGCCCTGCTCGACGCGGTCATTCAGATCGTGGCGGGCGCCATCGACGCCAAATCTCCCTACACAGGCGGGCATTGCGCGCGCGTGCCGCTTCTCTTCCAGATGATTCTACGGGCCGCTTGCGAGGAGAAGGAGGGCGTGTTCGAGGATTTCTCCCTGAACGACGATGGTTGGGAGGAAGCGCGGCTCGCCGCGTGGCTGCACGACTGGGGCAAGGTGACGACACCCGAGTATGTGATGGACAAAGCCACGAAGCTGGAGACCATGTACGACCGCATCCACGAGATACGAACGCGCTTCGAGGTTTTGAAGCGCGACGCGGAGATCTCCTGTCTGCGCACGATCCTCAAGGGCGGCGACGTTGAGGAGGAAACTCGAAAGTTGCGACATGCCCTCCGCGAACTTGATGAGGACTTTACCTTCGTCGCCTGCTGCAACCGGGGGGATGAAAGGCTCAGCGACGAAGACCTGGAGCGCTTGCAACGGATCGGCTCGCGCACGTGGTTGAGCACGCTCGACAAACGCCTGGGTGTCTCGCGCGACGAGCGGACGCGCATGGAAGAAGCCACGGAGCCCGGTGCGTCGTCGATCGAAAAACTGTTGGCCGACAAACCCGAACACATCATCGAGCGCAACAGCGCGGATAACATCGCTGCGGATAATCCATGGGGACTCAAAATTAAAACGCCACAATACCTCTACAACAGAGGGGAACTCCACAACCTGAGCATCCGGACGGGTACGCTGACGGAGGAGGAGCGCTACAAGATCAACGACCACATCACCCAGACCATCGTCATGCTGGACAAGGTACCGCTGCCCAAACATCTGCGCAACCTGCCGGAGATTGCCGGCGCGCACCATGAGACGATGGACGGCAAAGGCTACCCTCGGCGCCTCGTGCGCGAACAGATGAGCTGGGGGGCTCGCATGATGGCCGTGGCCGACATCTTCGAGGCGCTCACGGCTTCGGATCGTCCGTACAAATCGAGCAAGACGCTGAGCGAGGCGCTCCGGATCATGGAGGAGTTCAAGCGGAAAAATCATATCGACGAGGACGTATACAACCTTTTCCTGAGTGCGGGTATCCCCGGAAAGTACGCCGAACGCTGTTTGAAACCGGAGCAGAACGATCTGCGTTAGGGCGAGACACACAATATGCACGCTAAAATTCGTTTATTTAAATAAAGCTGTATGTGGAGCGATTTTTTAATATAATCGCTATGATCACACATGAGGCATTTGAACGTTTCGAAAAACGACCAATCGAGGATGATGGGGATGGGGGAGTGACGAGCGTCAAGCGAGGCGGCGCGGCCGGGCGGTATTATTTTCCCGTCCGGCTGAAAAAACGTTTGGCCATGATACCGCGTTACCCCGTGACCGTCGTCGAAGCGCCCTCCGGTTTCGGCAAGACCACCGCCGTGCGGGAGTACCTGCGCAAACATTCGCCCTCGAAAGCGTGTGTGCGCTGGTACACCTGCCTGGGGGAACCGCCGCGAAAAGCGTGGGAGGGCATCTGCCGCCTTTTTGACGGGTGCGGCGAACTAGCCCGACGGCTCGCGGAGCTGTTTCCCCCGGCGATGGAAAACCTCCCCGACATCGCCGCGCTGATGCGCGAGCAGGCCTGCCGGGGCTGCGAGGCCGAGTCCTTTTTGGTGATCGACAACTACCAGCTGTTCGAAAACGAGATCCCAGCCGAGCTGATCCACGCCCTTTCCGTCCACGCATGCGAAAAACGGCACGTCATCGTCGTCACGCAGCCGCTACCGCCGCACAAAAAACGCGAGGAGACCGTGCACAACGCGAACATCCACCGGCTGACGGCGAGGGATTTCTACTTCGACGAGGAGAGCACGGCCGGCTTTTGCCGCCTGCGCAGAATCAAACTATCCAGCGAGGAGGTCGGCACGCTCCACAGCCTCTGCGGGGGGTGGATCTCCGCGTTGCGGCTGCAGGCGGACAACTATCGCGAAACGGGCACTTTCATGACCCCCGGCGACATGGACAGCCTGATCGAAGCCGCCTTGCTGCACCGCCTGACGAACGCGGAGCGCGATTTCCTGACGGCGCTTTCCCTGCTGGGCAGCTTTACCGCCAAGCAGGCGGCCATCGTCGGCTCGTGGCCCGCGCTGCCCCGGAGCGTCGTCCACCTGCTCGAGGGAAATTTTTTCATTCCCTGCATCGCCGAACAGGCGGGACAAACGGACGCAAACGTCTATTCCATGCACGGCCTTCTGCGGGATTACCTGCTCAAGCGCTGTCACCGCCAAAGCGCCGAGTTCGTCGAGTGCGCGAACCGCCGCGCGGGCGAGGCCTGCTTGGCGGTGGGAGACTATCTGGGCGCCGCGCGGTTTTACCTGGCGGCCGAAGACTACGACGCCGCGCTGGCGATCCCCTACACGCCCCTTTACATGAGCGAGGTGAAAGAGCAGGGTGCCTTGGCCCTGATGGAGCGGTTGGTCGGGGAGTGCGGCGAGGAGACGCTTTTGAAATATCCCTTCGCCATGATCCAGGCGGCCTTTCAGTTCCTCCAGAGCGGCAAAAGAAGCGAGTTCGAGAAAATGCGGCCGCTGCTGCAGAAATTTCTGGACGGCCCGGAGCCTTCCGCGATGCCGGAAGAGGTTCTGTCGCAAGTGCGGGGCGAAACGGCGACGCTTTTATCGTTCACCGCTTTCAATGACATCGAGCGCATGAGCCGCTATCACCGGGAAGCCCTGTCCTACCTGAATGGAAAAAACGGTGCCCCCCGTACGATGGTGTTCGGGACCACACCGTGGACGTTCGGCGTCACGTCCGTGCTCTATATGTTCTGGAGCCGCGCGGGCGAGCTCGACCGCGAACTCGCGGCCATGGACGAATGCCTGCCGCACTACCTGCGGCTGTCCGGCGGGCATGGCACGGGGGCGGAGAGCGCGTTTCGCGCGGAGGCGAGCCTGGTGCGCGGCGACGACGCGGCCGCCGAGTCGTTGGCCCTCAAAGCCCTTTATTTCGCGCGCGGCGAAAACCAGCACAGCATCTGCCTGTGCGCCGAGCTGATCCTGGGGCGCGTCGCCGTTTTGCGGGGCGACGAGAAAATGTTCGGGCTGATACGCCAGAATATGGAAAAATACGCCGAAGGGGCGGGGCGCGCCTTGCGGCGCATGACGGAGCTCGCTGTGGCGGCGCTCGACGCGGCGGCCGGCAGGATGGACGATTTTCCCGAGTGGCTGCGCGATGTGGAAAGCATCCGCAAAGCGTTGCTCGTCCAGGGCCATTCGTACGGTTTGATGCTCCACGAGCGATGGCTCCTGCAGGAGGGGCGCCACAGCGAGCTTTACGCCCTCAACGACGTGGTGACGGCCGTTGCGCGGGCGATGAACTATCTGCTTCCCCAGGTGTATCACGCGATCTACCTCGCAGTGGCCAAAGAGCGCGAGGGCAAACGCCGCGAGGCGACGCTTCACTTGGGCGAGGCGCTCTCGCTGGCCCTGCCGGACGGGGTGCGCCTTCCGTTCGCCGAGTTTGGCGCGGATCTGCTGCCTTTGCTGGAGGCGGCGCGGGAGTGCGGTGCCGCCGCGCCGGAAGTTTTCGGCCCTATTCCTGCGATCGCTGCGATCGTCGCCCTCGCCGAACGCCAAACGCTGGGCGCGTCGGCGATCGCGGTGCGCCTGTCCGCCACGCCTCGCCACCTGACTGCGCGCGAACGCGAAATCGCGCTCCTGGCGAAAGAAGGATTCAAGACCCGCGAAATAGCGTCTCGCCTTTTCATCTCCGAGCACACGGTGAATACGACGCTCCGGAAAATTTTCGCCAAACTGGACGTTCATTCAAGGCAGGATCTGGCGGGAAGAGATTTTTAGTGCGTATGTTGATTATTTAGGCCGAAAAGAAATACCAAGCAAAAATACTTAATTCGGGTATTCCCCCGGAAAATTATTTATCGCATCATGCGAGAGCAGGGTGCGATTTATTTTTTGGGGCTGTCCTAGATAACGAAAAAAGTCTAGGATTGTCGTATGCGAAAAAGCAGGTTGAGTACTGAAAAACAAGCGAAATTGATCGAGCACTTTGTGGCGGGTACAACGGCCCGGACCGCCGCAAGTTTAATTGGTA
>JAVBRL010000011.1:0-6043 GCA_031547985.1 Synergistaceae bacterium | reverse complement strand
AACAACTCCGTGAAGTTCACGGGAAAAGGCACGATCATCGTGGCGGTTTCGCTCGGAGAAGAAACGGACGAGGCGGATGATGAAAACTCCGTGCTCTTGAGCTGCTCCGTGATCGATACGGGGGTCGGCATGGAGCCGGAGCGCATGGAGGGTATTTTCGATCCGTTCCGGCAGGCCGACAATTCGATCACGCGCAAATACGGCGGCAGTGGATTGGGTTTGACGATCTGCAAACAGCTCGTCGAAGCCATGCAAGGGCGTATCTGGGTCGAAAGCGTGCCAGGGGAAGGGACGACCGTCGGCTTCACCGTTCGCCTGGGGCTGGGGGAGGAGGACGAAGCACAATCGTCCGCCGACATTTCCCGTCTCGGAAGTTCGTGGGAGGTTCCGCAAGCGCAGGAGGATGTGCAGCTCGAGGGCAACGTCCTGCTGGTCGAAGACAACCCGATCAATCAGGAGATTGCCGTGGAGCTTATCGGACGGCACGGCCTCGTCGTCGATGTGGCGAACAACGGGCAGGAAGCGGTCGAAATACTTCAAGAACACCCAGGGAAATACTCTCTCGTTCTGATGGATGTGCAGATGCCGATCCTCGACGGGTTCGAAGCAACGCGCCGAATCCGTGCGATGGAGGGGTATTCGCTCGAAGAGCTTCCGATCGTCGCCATGACGGCATACGCCATGCAAAGCGACAGCGAGAAAAGTCTGGAAGTTGGGATGAATGGGCATATCGCCAAACCGGTCGACCCGGACCAACTTGCCCAGGTGTTGGCGAGGTGGCTTCCGGAACGGACGATGTAGAAGAAGCGAAACGCTCAATGTTCGCGATGCGAAAAATTTCTCCGGGAAATTTCAAAAATTTGGTTGCGTTTTAGGCACCTCTCGCGCAGTTTATATAAATAGAGACGTCTCGTTTTTGAAACACCCGCGCTTATTCCATCCGTATCGCGCGCGCAGATGACCCGTTGCAACAACTGAAGATTCATCCGGAAAAAACGCAACAAAACGCTCCAAAACATATAAAAATACGTAACACCCCCCAAAGCAGGCGACCGGAAATTCACGCATGAGCAAGCCATGTGTGAAGATCCGGTCGTTTGGCGGTAAATATACCATCTCTTTAAGGATCTACGACAGGCGCGCGAGCCGCTCGCTCAAGAGTTCGTCGTCTTTCGCGAGCGCGTCGCGCAGCGTCTGGATGTCCTCGCCGATGTGTTCGTTGTCCGTGCAGACGGCGACGTTCATCGCTCCGCCCTGCAGCGGGATGCGGTCGATCTTCGGATTTTTTTCATCGTATAGCTTTTCAAACCGGTACGCTTCGCGGAAATAAAGTTGCGTGCGGCAGACGAACAGTGCGAGGTCGAGCACGCGGTGCAACGGCATCTCCTCCGACTGGCGCGACCATTTTTCGCCCGTGTAGCGCCAGACCTTGGCCGATACGTCGACTTTGCCGCGGTCGTTCCACTGCGCGAGGCCGATCGAGAGTCCTTTCGCGTCCGAACCTTCCTGTCGCCCGTCGATGCGGTCGTAATCTTCCGAAACGATGACGGGTTTGTGTTTGAGCGTCGTGGGGATTTTCATCACATTGCCTCCAATCGATAATTTAGTAATTTAGTAAATTACTAAATATAATTATAGATGAATTCCCCAATCCGTCAAGGGAGGGCGCTTCACGCTTGCTCGCGAGTGCGGATGAATGTAGAATGAACCGGTCGTTTTCTTTGAAGGAGGACTTGGTTGCAATGTTTGGTAAGGATATAGGCATCGATCTGGGGACAGCGACGGTCCTCATTTTCGTCAAGGGTAAAGGCGTCGTCCTGCGGGAGCCGTCCGTCGTCGCTATCGATCAGAACAACGCGCGTATTCTGGCCGTGGGCGAGGATGCGAAGCTCATGCTGGGGAGAACACCGGGAAACGTTATCGCGGTCCGCCCGCTCAAGGACGGCGTGATCGCCGACTATACGATGACGGAGGTCATGCTCCGCCAGTTCATCAAAAAAGTCACCAGCGGTTTCGAACGGCTGGTGCGCCATCGCGTGATGATCTGCGTCCCCTCCGGCGCCACGGATGTGGAGCGGCGCGCGGTGCTCGAGGCGGCCCTTGAAGTGGGGGCCAAGGAGGCGTATCTGATGGAAGAGCCGATGGCCGCGGCCATCGGGGCGGGACTCGCGATCGGCGAACCCCGTGGCAATATGGTCGTCGACGTTGGCGGTGGAACCACCGACGTGGCGGTGATCTCGCTGGGGGGGATCGTCGTGTCGGAGTCGCTGCGCGTGGGGGGTGACAAGTTCGACGAGGCAATCATCCGCTACATCCGCAAACGCTTTGACCTCGCGATCGGCGAACAGACGTCCGAAGACCTCAAGAAAAACATCGGCACCTGTTTTCCCAAAGCGATGGAAGAGATGTCGATGGATATCCGCGGACGCGACCTCGTCCAGGGATTGCCCCGCCAGATCAGGATCACGAGCGGCGACGTCTCGGTCGCGATCGAGGAATCCGTGCGGATCATCATCGATGGAATTCGGAAAGTTTTGGAGCTAACGCCCCCGGAGTTGGCCGCCGATATTATTGAAAGAGGGATCTTCTTGACCGGAGGCGGGGCGTTGCTTCGTGGACTGGCCGAGTTGATCACCGAACAGACGGAAATCGACACCGTCGTCGCGGAAAACCCCATGGAGTGCGTCGCGCTCGGAACCGGCAAAGGGCTCGAGGAACTCGACAAACTCAAGGAATCGGGAACGGTTCTTTCGGCGCGCAAGGGGGGACGACGTCACTAGGAGGGATCACCCTTGTTTCGAGGTCATTATTCGGCCACATCCGCCATGCTCGTGCAGGAGAAGATGCTGGACGTCGTGGGAAACAACCTGGCCAACTGTGACACGGCGGGATTTCGCGCCCGCATCGCGGTGAACAAATCGTTCCCCGAAGTCCTCGCGGACCGGGTGGAACATCATCGTGACTACGAATTCGAAACGAGGGCCAAGCATCTGATCTTCAATCCCGGCGGGCGCGTTCCGATCGGTGACATCTCCCTGGCGAACGTGTTGCACTACACGGCGATGCGCACGGAGATGGGGCCCATGCAGGTGACGGACGCGCCGCTTGACGCCGCGATCGCCGGCGACGGATTTTTCGTCATCGATGACCGCCGCGGCAACACGTTCTACACGCGCGCCGGACACTTCAACAAATCGAACGAAGGCCAGCTCGTCACGCACGAGGGCTTCCTCGTGCAGGGAGACGGCGGCCCGATCGACATTCCCGAGGACGCCACACGCATTTTCATCGACAATACCGGCCAGGTCATCGCCGACGGAGAAGCCGTCGGCCAATTGCAGATCATGCGCTTCGAAAACCCCTCCTACATGCAGCAGGTGGGGCGTACGATGTTAGCGGAGACCACGGAGTCCGGCGGGCCGGAAGAAGTGGATCAGCCGGACATCGTCGGCGGGGTGCTCGAACGCTCGAACGTGAACATCGTGGAGGAAATGGTGCGGATGATCGAGGCCAACCGCGCGTACGAAGCCGCGGGCAAGGCGGTCACGATTCAGGACGAGCAGGCGGGGCGGATGATCCAGTCCGTGCTCAAGCCGACGACATAACGGCCGATACTGCTTATTAGATAGCCATGGATCGTATGAAAGTCGAAAGAGGGGAATAAAGATGTTACGCTCGCTTTGGGCCGGCGCCAGTGGAATGATCGCACAGCAGACGCACCTCGACGTGGTGGCCAACAACTTGGCCAACGTCAACACGTCGGGCTTCAAGAAAATAAGGGCCGATTTCGAGGACCTCCTCTATCAGATCAACCGCGAACCCGGTGCGCCGGTCGAACCAGATTCCATGGTGCCGTGCGGCATCCAGGTCGGGTTGGGTACCCGCGTCGTGGGGACGACGCGTATCTTCCTGCAGGGGAGCTACCAGGTGACGGATAACCCGCTCGACATCGCCATCGAAGGCGACGGGTTCTTTCAAGTCACGCTCCCGAACGGCGACATCGCCTACACGCGCGACAGCAACTGGAAGCTCGACGCGGACGGGCAGATCGTCACGCACAACGGTTACCTGATGGAGCCGGCGATCGTGATTCCCGAAGACGCGACGGAAATTTCGATCAGCGCCACAGGGAACGTCGCGGTACGGGTCCCCGGCCAGACCGATCTCGAAGAGGTCGGCCAGATCGAGCTGGCGCGTTTCGTGAACCCGCCGGGCCTGCGTGCGATCGGCAAGAACCTCTTCCTCGAATCGCCCGCGAGCGGTGCTCCGATCGTGGCGAACCCCGGGGATGACGATATGGGGCTCGTGATCCAGAAGATGCTCGAGATGTCGAACGTGCAGGTCGTCGAGGAAATGGTCGACATGATCGTCGCGCAGCGCGCGTACGAAGCGAACTCCAAGACGATCGCCACGGCGGACGAACTTCTGCGGATCGCGAACAACCTGAAACGTTAGTCGGTAACGATGAAGCTAAACCGTGGGCTTTGCCCACACCGACCAGGGGACTCCGTCCCCTGGACCCCTTTTCATAAAAGATTTTATGAAAGGGGTCGAGGGGTGCCGCCCCTCGCGGGTGTGGGCGGAGCCCACAGGTCTTATCTTCTTATCCTTTTATTATTTTTGTCGCTTTTCTGCCTGCCGTGCGCGTTCGCGGACGAGCCGCTTTCGATTGAACTGCCCGAAAGCGTCGCCTGCGATCGCGATTTTTTTTATTTGGGGGAGTACGCCGCGATCGAGGGGGATTTTCTCGCGTCGTCGCACGCCTCGATGGCCCGGGTATCCACTCGCGGCGGATTTGTGACGTCCGAAGCGATTGGGCGGGCGCTAGCGGGGCGCGGACTTTCCGGCCAATCCGCGCGCCTGAAAATTCCGGACCGCGTGCGCGTGATCCCCGAGTCGGAGATCACGCGTGCCTTGCGCCTTGCGACGGGGTGGCGATGGCGGATTGATGTTCTCGACGAACAGAAGGCCGAGGGTGTTTCGTTTTCGCTGCCGCGTAGCTTCAAGCCGGGGAGCCGGACCGTTCCTATTCGTGTGAAGCTGCCGGATGGGCGGGTGACTGGCCGCAACGTTCGAGTCACGTGGTATCAGCCCGCCGTTTTTACGTTGGATTCTCTTCAGAAAGGACATATCCTCAAAGAAGGCGACCTCGTTCTGCGTGTTACGGATGCTTCGCCGAACGACTCCTTTTTCACGTCTCCTCAGCGCCTTGCGGGCAAGGAATTGCGAAAATCGCTCGAAGGCCAGACGGCCGTCGATGCCGACGATCTGGCGCGCAAAGTGCTTGTCCGTTCGGGGAGCAAGGTGACGCTCGAGGCGAACGTGCGGGGCATCGCGATCGTCGTCGAGGCGGTCGCGCTCGAAAGCGGGGATCTGGGTGATCTGATTCGCGTCCGAAACGCCAAGACGCGGCAGATCGTGAGCGCGAAAATCGTCTCTGCGGGTAAAGTTCGCGCCGCAAATGCCGATGATCTAAACAGAACAGACCAAGGAGGAATCGACGATGCAGATCCGTGAGGTGAAAAAATTTTTGGGTGCGGCTGTGCTTGCGTGTGCGATTCTGGCGTCTGCCGTTGTCGCGAACGCGGATTCGCTCTGGAACGAGCAGCAAAATCTCTTTACTGACTGGAAAGCGAGCGCCGTGGGCGACACGATCTACGTCAACGTCCGCGAGTCCGTCGACGCGAAGGACGAAGGCAAAACCGACCTGTCGGTGAACATGGCCAACGACGTCGAGGGGGGGCGCGGATTCCTCGACATCATCAACGCGTTCGGCATCGGCGGCAATTCCACGTATAAGGGCGAGAAGAAGCTCGAGAGAAAGGAACACCTCAACACGAAAATCGCTTGTTTGGTCGTCGAGGTGCTGCCCAACGGCAACCTGATCATCCAGGGGGATAAATACCTCACGACGGCGGCGGAGAAGATGAACGTGCGTTTCATGGGCGTCGTCGCGCCGCGCGATATCGACCGGAAAAACGTCGTGCAGAGCGATCGCGTGGCGAACGCGGAGCTGGTGGTCACGGGCAAGGGAAGCCTCTCG
>JAVBRL010000077.1:0-9496 GCA_031547985.1 Synergistaceae bacterium | reverse complement strand
GTAAATAGTGTCTTCCCATCTCGGGCCACTAGGAGGGTGTGGATGGAGGAAATAAGCGGAGCGTTCGTTGCAGCAGAAGAGAAAAAAGCGTCGCTGGGACGGGAGGAGGAGACTTCTCTCTGGTTGGCGCTTTCTTCCGGCCGCGAAGACGCCCGCGAAAAACTCATCCTGGCCTATCGCCCCCTCGTCATTTGGATCGCGCGCCAACTCCGTGTCCCCTACCAGACTGACCCGGACCTGATCCAGGAAGGGATGCTCGCCCTGATTCGAGCGGTCGACCACTTCGATATTCAAAGGAAAAATCGATTCTCCACATACGCTTATTACCGCATCCGCGGCCAGATGGTGAATTTTCTCGAGCGCGTCGAGGCGAAAGCTCCGCTGCCGTTCGACGAAGACGCGCCCTGCCCGTCGCACGAGGGTTTGTCGAAACAGGGGGACGCGGAAAAGCAGATCGACCGGATGGAGTGGTCGATCGCCCTGGTGGAAGCCCTCGATTCATTGCCGGAAAAAGAGGCGCACGTCCTGCGCTCGATCGCCATGCAAGGCGCCCGCGCGGCCGACGTCGCCCGCGAGCGCGGCTTGGACGTCAGCTACGTCTATCGGATCTACCGTTCCGGCTTGTCGCGTTTGAAAACGTTGCTCGCGGGAGTTGACGTGTCGTGAGTGGTGGGAAAATGCCGCCCCGTTTGAAACGGATCGAACGTTGGCTGGGGCGCCTGATGGCGGCCTGCGGCAACGAACAGTGGACGTCGGCGATCGCCGAGGCCGAGTGCCTCGAGGCGGAAGTCAAGGTCGTCCGCGAAGAGCTTTACACCCGCCTGGCCGAATGTGAAACGCCGCACGCGTCGTCGCCTCGGGGGAAGCGTTTTTCGCGCCGCCTGTGCCTTGTGGCGTGCCTGCTTTCTTTGTTTTTCGTCGGCGTGTTGCCGCTTTCGATCGATCGCGAGGCGTATCGAGTGGAGTCGTTCGTTCAGGGAGGGAACTCGTTCGAATGGGTTACGGGAGGCGAGCGGGAGTTTTTGAGAGCGCTACGGGAAACGTTGAGCCGCAACAACGAAGGGCGCGCGGAGCTGCCCGTTTTTAAAGCGGCGGAGCCTTCGCCGCACAAGCCGGCTCTGGTGTTGCGGCCCGTGGCTAAAAAAGAGCTTCCCCTCGCGGAGGCGGCCCAGGAGAGGGCGGCTCCGCCGACGAATGCGGCGGGCGCGTCTTCGATGGAGGATGTGTGGGTTTTGATCCAGGTCGGGCAAAAGACCCTTCGTGCGGGAGAACCGGCGATCAAGATTGAAAAAAATGAAAAAAAACTGCCTTGAGTTCGCGGAGGCAGGCAGGACTCGTGTTTTGGGGAGGGAGAGGGATTTGGTGAGGCGTTGTCTTTTTTATGTTCTCTCGGTGGCTCTATTGGGTGGGGTCATGATCTTGTTTACAGGTGCTTGCGCCATGGGAGCCCCTGCGGCACCCTCGGCGCCCCCCGTTCGTTTGGGGCCTCCGATTACGTCGATCCAGGTTGTCGGCAATCAAGAAGTCGTTACCGACCATATCCTGTCGGTTGTCACGTCGAAAGTCGGCGAACCTCTCAACGAGGACCAGCTGAAGACCGACGCGGAAGCGATCTTCGAGCAGGGTTTTTTCTCGGGTGTCGATTATCGGATCGCCGATGAAGCGGATGGCGTCGCCGTCACGTTCATGGTGATCGAAAACCCGATCGTGGAGGTTTTGAACTTCACGGGCAACACCGTCTACAAGGAAGAAACATTGCGGAATCTCTGTTTCACGAAGCCGGGAATGGTCTTCAATCGCGTCTTCTTCCGCAACGACCTGCAGAGGATCAAAGACAAGTACCAGCAGGACGGTTATGTGATGGTCCGCTTCGTCGACGTCAAGGTCGAAGGCGGTGAGGTCAACGTCATTATCCTGGAGCCCAAGATCGGTGAGATCATCATCCAGGGAAACCGCAAAACGCGTACGGAAGTGATCAAACGACAGCTGCGTTTCCATGAGGGAGATGTCTTCAACGCGACGATCCTGCGACATTCGATCAACCGCGTTCAGGGGCTCGGTTTTTTCGAGGACGTCAACGTCGGCTTCGAGCCCAGCGACGATCCCGGACTGATCAACCTCGTCGTCACGGTGGCCGAAAAACGCTCGGGGCGCATTGGGTTCTCTGTGGGCTACGGAACGGAAAGTGGCTGGCTCGGCGGCGTCTCCTACGACGACCCGAACTGGCAGGGGCTGGGGCATAACGTCAGCGTCGGTTTCGAACTCGGCGACCGGCAGCAGTACTGGATAACGTACGCGCAACCCTACATGGACCACAAAGTCTACGCCTGGCGCGCGGGGATCTACAAACGCGTCTGGCGCGACATCTCCTATTACGAAAAAGACGTCTACCAGTTCGACTACGACGAGGATCGCAAGGGGATATATGCCGGCCTCGGCAGGAAGTTCGCCAAAGATTCCAAGTGGAGCTGGTTTTTGAACGCGGATTGGCACAATGTCGATATCGATCCGGTCAACGTGACGTGGGACGAGATCACACCGCAGCAAAGGCGCCGGATGGAAAGCGGCAGTACCTTCGCGCTCACGGGGACGATCACGCGCAACAACATGGACCCCTATTCTCCCTTTCCGAAGGGAGATGTCGAAGCGCTCAACGTCGAACAAGGTATCGCGGCGCTCGGCGGCGATTGGAACTACACGAAGTACTGGCTCGAGTTCCGCTGGTACGTGCCGCTGAATTTCCTGATCGACTATCTAGAGACGACGCTTCCGGCGGGAATCAGTAAGGAGAACCCTCCCCTGTTCGCGATGCGCGTCCGCGGGGGATCTTCGATGGGTGACACGCTTCCCTGGGCGGAAGACTACGTTATCGGTGGAGACACGACGCTTCGTGGGTATAAAGATTCCTACTACCGGGGGGACGAAATGTTCCTCGGCAACTTCGAGTTGCGCGTTCCCGTGCAGAAATCGTTCTCCCTCGTGGCTTTTTACGATGTGGGCAAAGCGTGGGATTCCACCTTGGGCGAAAGCTTTTCGCTTTCCGATCTGGGTTCCTCCTATGGAGGAGGCATTCGTGTGAGAACGCCTCTGGGGCAGCTTCGACTCGATGTCGCAAAAGGGGATGAGGAGACGCGTTTCCACTTCGGCTTCGGCGAGATGTTCTAAGGCCGCGCGGATCTCGCCAGCTGTTTCTCGCTTTTTTGAAGAGGGCACCCGTGGTGTGTGCCCTCTTTTTTGTGTTTTTTCTTGGGTTGTGCTGTTTTTGTTGCTGCTTGGACCGCGCCCTTGCGAAGCGGCGGTGCGTGCCCTCGGTTTGCCGGAGTGGTTGACCCCGCTGGTGGAAAAAAGCCTTTCGGCGGTGGAGCAGGAGATCGAGGCGGCGCGCGCGAAAAACGCGCCCAAAGAGCCGATGATCCGGGCGGTCTCGGAGCGGCTTTTCGCTGGATACCGCGTGGCGAAAACGTTCGATGAGAGCGGGACGCTATCCGTTTATTTCGAGGTTTCGCGCGAGCCGCCGCAGTGGGGAGTGCGCCTGATTTCGCCGGAACTTTCCCCTCCCGTGAATGATTGGTTTGCCGAAGATTGCGCTTTTTTGCGGGAGCAAATCACCTCTTTGCTCGAAGGGGTTCCCTTGGAAGCCCTGGCATGGTGCGATGTGGGGCTGCGGGACGCCGTGGCCGAACGCACGGCGCAAACGCTCCCCGGTTGGCGTATTTCTCTTGTCGTGCGCGCGGAGGGGGGGGAGACGTTTTTGGAGGTCCACTTCACTCCCTCGCCTCCGTTTGTTTTGGCGGTGGCCCCTTTTGTCAGCTCTTCCTCACTTCCCTTGCTGCTTTATTCGTCGCTGAAAGAGGACGTCGTCCTGATGTTCGCCCCGATCATTGGGCTTCCGCTGCCGTGGGTCGCGCGCCACAAGGAGGAGCTGGTCGCGTGGAGCGAACGGACGCTCGCGGGCAAGTGGGTGCTGCAGGACACCCACGCCGAGGCCTCGGTCCAGTTTACGGCGCAGGAGGTGTCGCACGTCGACGTCGAACTCGAAAGCCGGCGTTACGTCATTTGGGCCTGGGTTGCGGCGTACGCCGGGACGTCTGACCGCTATCCCGAATTCGGGCTTCATTTGGGGCGCCGGGCACGTATCTTGCCGCGTTGGAAGTCGGAAATTTACGGAGAGCTGATCCTCGACTTGCACGATGCGAGTTTGGAAAAACGCCTGGGACTTCGCTGGTCGCCGTGGAAAAGCGTTTGGGTGGGAGCGGAGTGGGCTTCCGCTGACGATATGTGGTGGCTTCGCGTGAGCACGGAGGCCCGTTTGAAACGGCCCTACGGCTGGGTGCGTATCCGCGAGGATGGGCATGCGAATTTCGGCGTGGGGTGGCGCGCCGGGGAACATTTTTCAATCGAAGTCCATTATGATGAACGCGATGACGACAAATGGAGTCTACGTTTCATTGGAAATTTGTAGGCCGCGGGTCGGTAAGGTGTTTGCAGCGAATATAATTGAATCACGTAAGCTGTGCTCTTAGGAGGGGTTGGAGCGAATGGAACACGAGGGCGCGACAAAAAGCAAAAAGGAGAAAAAAATTTCGCTGGGCGAGATTGCTTCGCTTGTCGGAGGCGCGCACCAAGGAGATCCGGGTATCGTCATCACGGGGATCACAAACCCGGGGGAGCTTAAAGTTGGTGCGCTCTGCGTCGTGTGGGAAAAAAAGTCGCGTGCTTCGCTTTTGCCGGAGCAACCGGTCCTGACGAAACCGGGATGGATTCCTGCCGGTGGTTCGGGGGTCGAGGTTGCCGATCCGCGTAAAGCGATGGTGCTGCTTTTGAAATACTTCGACTCCAAACGGCGCCCGGCTCCGGGGGTTCATGAGTCGAGCGTTGTCGACTCCACGGTCGAACTGGGTGCGGGCGTCACGATCGGCCCCGGTTGTGTCGTCTGCGCGGGGGCGAAGATCGGAGACTGGACCGTCCTGGAGGCGAACGTGTACATCGGGGCCGAGACGCACGTCGGAGCGGATTGCCGCTTGGAACCGGGGGCTTGTGTTTTGGAGCGCGTGCGGATCGGGGACCGCGTGATCCTCCATTGCAATTGCGCCATCGGTTGCGATGGGTTCGGATTCGTCGCCGACGAACAGGGGCGCCGAATCAAAATCCCACAGATCGGCACGGTGGTTTTGGAGGACGACGTGGAGATTGGCGCGTGCAGCACGGTCGATCGTGCCGTTTTTGGCGAGACACGGATCTGTCGAGGGGCGAAGCTGGATAATATCATCCAGATCGGTCACAATGTCGTAGTGGGGGAAGATTGTGCCCTCGCCGCGATGTCGGGGGTCGCGGGAAGTTCTCGTATCGGCCGGAGAGTCGTGATGGGGGCGCAAAGCGGTGTGGGCAACCATGCCGTCGTCGGCGACGATGTGATGATCGGTGGCAGGGCGGGCGTCTCGAAAGACGTTCCGGACCGCGCGGTCATCTCGGGCTTTCCCGCTCAGCCGCACCGGGACGAATTGCGATTCCAAGCCTCGTTGCGCGAGGTGCCCGCGTTGATCGACCGCGTTCGTAAACTGGAAGCGCTCATGAAAGCAAAAGAAAAAAAATGAGGCGTCGAAAAACGCTCCGACAGGCTGTAGAATTCAAGGGTGTAGGGCTGCACTCCGGCAAAGCGTGCGAAGTGCGAGTTTTTCCCGTTGAGGGGAGAGGGGTTTGGGTGGCGCTTCCCGAGACGATGGCCCTTTTGAGCGACGCGCGTATCCAAAAAGACCAGCGGATGACCGGCGTCGTTTTTGCCGATGGTACCAGCATCTTTACTCCGGAGCATCTCCTGGCGGCGCTGTTTGGGTTGGAGCTTGACGGGATTGCAATCGCGGTCGACGGTGGGGAAATTCCCATTCTCGACGGGAGCGCGGCTCCTTTCGTGGAGGCCTTTGTTGCTGAGGGAATCGTCGAATGTGACGATTTCGCGGACGAAGCGTACCTGCCCACGCCGATCGAAGTGCGAAGCCCCGACGCTTCGCGATGTTTGGTCGCCTTGCCGTCGGATGTCTTTCGAGTGACGTACGTGATCGATTATGTGGGGACTCCTGTGGGGGTGCAGCGCGTTCACCTGGAGGTTTCCGCGGACACTTATCGAAGCGAGATCGCCGGCGCGAGGACGTTCGGTTTGACGAAGGAGCTGGAGTTTCTCGCGCGCGAGGGTTTGGCGAAGGGCGGAAGCCTCGAAAACGCGCTTGTTTTCGACGAACGGGGGCTGGTGAACGAAGGCGGGTTTCGTTTCCCGGACGAGTGTGTGCGGCACAAGGTGAACGATTTGCTCGGGGATCTCGCGCTTGTCGGACGAAGGGTCGTCGCCCATTACGTCGCCGTTTGCGCGGGGCACGACCTGCACGGCAGATTGGCGCAGCGCCTCAAGGGGCTTTTAGGCGTGGCGTCGTTCTGGGCGGTCGATTGATTTTTTGCGTTTTTTGTGAGTTTTATGAGGAGGGATCTTAAGGTGTTGGATGTGAATCAGATCATGCGGATACTGCCTCATCGTTATCCGTTTTTGCTTGTGGACCGCATTGTAGAGTTCGATCTCGAAAAAAAGACGATCCTCGGCCTCAAAAACGTCACGATGAACGAACTGTTCTTCCAGGGGCATTTCCCTGGGGAACCGGTGATGCCCGGTGTTCTTGTCCTGGAGGCGATGGGACAGGTGGGGGCGTTGCTCGTGGGACTTTTGGGAGGTATGGGCGGTTGTCAAGAGGGGGATTCTCCAGGTGCACGGGGCCCGATTGTCTATTTGACGACCATCGAGCAGGCGAAATTCCGTCGGCCCGTTCGTCCCGGCGACCAGCTCCTGACGGAGGTGGAGCTACTTCGCATTCGCCGCAAGATGGGCAAGGTCCGGGTTTGGGGGCGCGTCGGCGAGGAGATCGCCGCGGAAGCCGTGATGGGATATGTTTTGGATACGGGACTCACGATTCAGGAGAGCCAGGAGAGCGAAGAAGCATGACGACGCATATCCATCCCAGCGCAATCGTTCACCCCGGTGCGGAGCTGGGGGACGACGTTCGAATAGGGCCTTACTGCGTGGTGGACGGCCGTGTCCGAATAGGGCGTGCGACCGTTCTGGAGCCGTTCGTTCATATCGCCGATTACACGGAACTGGGGGAGGAGTGCCATATCTTCAATCATGCCGTGCTGGGGCAGATCCCTCAAGACCACTTGTTCGCCGGTGAGGAGTCGTGGGCGCGCATCGGCAATCGCGTCACCTGCCGGGAAAACGTCACGATCAACCGGGGTTCGGGCGAGGGTGGCGAGACGACGGTGGGGGACGATTGCCTGATCATGGAGGGCGTGCATTTGGGTCATAACTCTCGCGTGGGCAAAAACGTCTCGATCACGAACATGGTCGGCCTTTCCGGCTATGTGGAGATTGGCGATCACGCGGTGATCGGCGGCATGTCGGGCTTCCACCAGTTCGTCAAGGTGGGGTGCTACGCGATGGTGGGCGGATTTTCCCGCATTTCGAAGGACGTTCCCCCCTATTGTCTCGTCGCGGGATATAACCCACGCGTTTTCGGGCTCAACAACGTGGGGCTCAAGCGAAACGGCTTCACTCAGGAGCAGCGCAACCGCATCAAGGGTTTTTACGAACAGATCTACCGGAGCAACCTGCCGATTCGAGAGGCGCTCGAACATCTGAAATCCCAGCACGGCGACGATGAATTCGCGCGCGTGATCCTTGAATTTTCCGCTAGCCTGCGCCGAGGATTGACTCCCTGGGTGGATCGCGATCAAAAAAATAGCCGGGGCGCCGACGATCTCGAATGATTCGCCTTTTGGCCCTCGACGTCGACGGCACGTTGACCGACGGCGGCATTTATCTCGACGGAAACGGCGGCGAATTCAAGAAATTCCACGCGCAGGACGGTTACGGCCTTCGCCAGCTGATGGAAAGCGGCGTGGAGGTGGCGCTGATCAGCGGGCGCTACTCCGCGGCGACTGATGCGCGCGCGCGCGCTTTGGGCATCCGGCGATGCGTCAACGGAATCGAGGAAAAACTGCCCTGTTTGCGCGAGATTGCCGCCGAGCTGAAGATCGGCCCCGAAGCGGTGGCGTTCGCCGGCGACGATGTGCAGGACATTCCCTGTATAAAATGGGCGCGGTTGGGAATCGCCGTTGCCAACGCCCACCCACAGGTCTGGGCGGCGGCCGATTGGGTGACTCCGCGTTCGGGCGGCGCGGGCGCGGTGAGGGACGCCGCGGACTATATCTTGAAATGGAATCGGCTGGAACAAAATGGAGACGGGCTCTAAAGGACCACGTTTTGCCCTGACGCGTTTCCTGCTGGATCGCTTTATCCTGGGGGAGCTTGTGGGCCCCTTTTTTTTCGGTATCATGGCTTTTACGGTCATTCTGGTCGCCGGGACTCTTCTTTTCCAGATCGCGGATCTCATCATCAAGCAGGGAGTATCGCTTGGCGTCGTGATCCGCCTTTTTTTATATTCGCTTCCCGGGGTCATCACGTTGACAATTCCGATGAGCTGCCTGCTCGCCGCGCTGCTTGGATTTGGGAAGCTCTCCGCCAATTCGGAGATCGTCGCGCTCAAAGGGGCGGGCGTTTCCTTTCGGCGCATCGTGCGCCCCGTCGTGGCCGTTTCGGTCGTGATCGCGGTTTTTGCCTTCATAACGAACGAGACGCTGGTGCCGTTATGCAAGAAAGCGGCGCAAAACGTCATGCGCTACGAGGTTTTGACGGCGCAGGTCCCCCTTTTCAAACGGCAGGTCTTTTTTAAAGAACATCGCCACGGGCAGCTCGAACGCGTGATCTACGTCGAGGAGATTCACCCCCAGAGCGGCAAGATGTCGGGGATCATCGTGCAGGAATTCGAAGACGGGCGTCTCAAACGCATTATGCTGGCGCCGCGAGGCGATTGGCAGGGGGGTAACTGGTGGGTCGACGACGGGAAAGTCTTCGAGATCTCGGAAGAGGGAAACGTCCACCTGCTCTTTCGGTTCAAACGTCAGGTCATGCGCTTGACACTCGATCCCTCTCAAGTGGAGAAAACGGCCATGAACCCGAACGAGATGGATCTTTTCGAGCTTTACGAACTCATCAAGATATCGCAGATGCAGGGGAGCGACACGGCCGAACTGTGGACGATGCTTCATCTGCGCATCTCCGTGCCGTGGGCGAGCGTGATCCTGGCCCTCGTGGGGGCGGCCTTGGGGTGTCGTCCGCAGCGTTCGGCTTCGGGCGTGTCGCTGGGGGTCGCGATCATCATTGTCTTTATCTATTACGTGATCATGTCGTTCGCTCAGTCGCTTGGAGACGCGGGCTCGTTGCCGCCGGCCGTGGCCGCATGGACGCCGAACGTCCTCTTTTTTATCGTCGGGTGGTTTCTGGCCGTCCGCGCGGAGCGTTTCGCGTGACGTCCCTTTTCATCAGCTCCGGCGAAGTTTCCGGAGATCTTTACGCGGCGCGCATCGTTGAAAGCCTGCGGCGAAAGGGTTTCGATGC
>JAVBRL010000166.1:0-6622 GCA_031547985.1 Synergistaceae bacterium | reverse complement strand
ACAGGTCCGTCACTTTGCTCAAGGTCTCGGGGATGAAACGCTGTCCTCCGAAGCCGGGGTTGACGGACATCACCAGCACGAGGTCGACCAAGTGAAGCACGGGCTCCACGAGGCTCACCGGCGTACCGGGGTTCAAACACAATCCCGCGCCACAACCGTTTTGTCGGATCTCCTGCAAAAGCCTGTGAATGTGAGGCGTCGCCTCCGCGTGAACGGTCAGCACGTCCGGAGAATGCTCCAAAAACATGCCGATAAAACGCTCCGGGGAACGAACCATCAGGTGAACGTCCAAAAAGGCGTCGGGGTACGACCGGCGAAGAGCCCCCACATGAGCGGGACCGAGCGCCAGATTGGGGACGAAATGCCCGTCCATCACGTCGATATGCAGCCAATCCGCCTCACTGCGGACGGACTCCACCGCCTGCGCGAGCGCGAGCGGGTCGGCGCAGAAAAGCGACGGGGCCAGCAAACAGCCGTTCGCCTCGAGCTGGGCGGCGAATTTTTTTGCGATCATTGGAAACGGTCCTCCCAGACAAATTCTCCGCCCAGGTGTACCGTCACGCGCGCCTCGTCGACGTACGGCGCGTCGAAGGCGATGTACTCGCCCCCCGTCGCTTGTACCTCCCGCAGGACGCGCATGCCATTTTTATCCCGCATCGTGATTTTAAGCGAAAGCGGACGCGCGAGCGGCGGAACTTGGTAGCGGACCTTCGCGATCTTTTGCGGCTGCGAAGGCTCCGAGGCGGCGGGCGTTTGGGTTGCGGGCGTCTGCGGCGGCGATACGGCAGGCGTCGACGCGGACGGTGTTTGTGGAATCGACGGCTGCGTCGCGGGCGCCAGCGGTGCCCGCGGGGCGCTCGGTGCCGACGGCAACACGGCGGGAGTCGACGGCGTCTGAGGCACGGACGCTTTCGTTGTGCTTGCCGTACCGGGTGCGCTCTGCTCCGAGGCTGCCGTCGACGCGGACGCTTCCGGGGTAACCGCGACGCTCAGCGTGACGCGGCTGCCGGACGCCACCTTGGCGCCGGCGCGCGGACGCGTGTTCACGATCACCCCTTCCGGCACGCTACCGGAAGGAACCTGCAAAACCCTGTCGACGGACAGCGCGCTCGAATCAAGTATTTTCCGCGCCACTTCGAGCGTCCGTCCCTTGACGTCGGGAACTTCGATCAGGCCGCTCTGGCCGGCAGCCCCTTCGCACACGAGCAGGTCGACCCTGCGGCTCGCCGCAGCCATCGCCGGTGCCGCCGGGTTTTGCGCGATCACGGTACCCGGGGTCTTAAGCGTATCTGTCACGCGTAAGACCGTGTTGACTTTGAAACCGGCCGAGTCGAGCTTGCCGACGGCCTCCGCGAAAGGAAGTCCGCGCACATCCGGAACGGGAAGCGCTTGCGTTCCCTTGCTGACTTTCAGCAAGACGACTTTACCCGACGCCACCCGATCTTCGGCGCGAGGAATCTGCGAAACGATCACGCCCTCCGGCTTTGTCGATTCGACGGAGTCCAGCTTCGCCAAAAGCCCCAGCCTCTGAAGGGATTCGACCGCGTCGGTCGCCGGGACATCGACGAGGTTCGGCATCACCAGATCCTCGGCCGGAGCGAAAACGATCCGCGCCGCCACATAGCCGCACCCCACGATGACGGCGAGCGCCAGTATCATTCCAAAACGGAGAAAGTATTTCATTTTATTCCTCCCAATTTCCGCTTCATCAAGATCGCGGCGTAAAATCCGTCCACCCACGGCAACCCCGGCCACACCGTCATCCCGTAGGGACGTCCCTTGCGAATCAAGGGGTTTTTCAGGCGTATCGGGAGTTCGACCACGTCACCGCGACCGGAAATCGCCGCCGCCACAACTTTTTCGTTTTCCTCCCGAAACAGGCTGCACGTGCAATACATCACCACTCCGCCGGGTTGCACCACGTCGAGCGCACGTACCAAAAGGCGCAGTTGGGTCTGCGCCCCTTGCAAAACCGATTCGTTACCGCAACGCCACTTCGTCTCGGGATGGCGTCCCCACGTACCGCTCCCGCTGCAGGGCGCGTCGAGAAAGACGGCCTCCACAGGGCGCTCCGCCGGCAACATAAGCGCGTCTCCCGTCGCAAGCGACACGCGATCCGAAACTCCCAACCGCCGCATTTCCTTCTGCCACGCCCCGCGTTTCCCGGGATCGATCTCGAAGGCACCGATCTGCGCATCGCGACGCATCAGCGCGAGCTGACCACATTTTATGCCCCGACCGGAACACAAATCAAGCAGATATCCCCCGTTCCAATACGGATTTAAAAATTCCGCCATCAGCTGGGAGGATTCCGTCTGCGGAGTGATAAGCCCTTCCGCGTAACCGGCAAGCGCTGCGGGATAAGCGTTTTGCGCCAGGCGAATCGAGCTCTCGAGCATCGGAGAACTCCACGCGCGAACACCGCTATCTGAACAAAGCCGCTCGACGCACTCCTCGCGCGACGCGCCGGGAGAAACGCGCAGCGAAAGATACGTTCGCATCGTCGCGAGTTTCAAAAGCGCTTTCGCGCCCGCAACGCCGTATTCGTCGCTCCACTTCGAGGCAACCCATCCCGGAACACCCTGGGCAAGGGCAAAGTCGCGAAGCTGTCCGCTCGCGCGAAGCTCGTCGATATACAGAGGTCCCATCTCGACGGTTCGCCGCAAAACCGCATTCGCGAGCCCCACGTCTTTCGCAGGGGCACCGGCTTTTTTCAATCGCTCCAGAAGCGCGTTGATCAAGACGCCCCGTTTGAAATGCCGGAGTTCCAAAACGCCCGCGATCCCCACATAAAGCACGGAGAGCAGGTGTGGGTCAAGCTCGTGAACCGGGCGCTTGCAAACTTTCTGCATCAGATAAAACCACAGGCCGCGCCGGCGCGCTACCGAATAGGCGAGCGTCGCGGCCAAGCTCCGCTCCGAAGGAACGATCCGTTCGTGAAGGTTTCTCAAGCTTTCGGAAATAAATGGGGCAAGTGGAGCGTTTTTTTGCTCAAAAAGAGGAGTCAATACGGCCGATTGCTCCAAAACCCGCAAGGCCGCCTCGACTCCTCGTATTTTCTCAGCCCCCCCGCCCGCCGATTTCTTCTTTCCACGCGCTTCGGGCGCTGAAGGAGGGATATCCATGTGCTTTGGCATCCGTCAAAAACCAAACAGCCGTTTTTTCGTCAATTGTCGCGGCCGCCGAAGCTTCCACGCAGGATCAGAAGGCGTATCAGCTGAGCCGCCGCCATAACCGTTGCCGCGACATACGTCCACGCGGCCGCGTTCAGGACTTTTCTCGCCCCGTCGATCTCGTCCGAAGCCAGGTAACCCGTCTTCGACAAAAGTGCGATCGCCCGGTTACTCGCGTCGATCTCCACGGGAAGCGTGATCAGATGAAAGACCAACACACCGCAGAAAAGCAGGATCCCGACGTCGACCAACCGCCCGTGCCCCATCACCAGCCCGATGAAAAACAGCGGCATCGCCATCATCGAGCCGATATTGACGACGGGGACGATCGCGTTGCGCATGCGAAGCGGCGTGTAGTCCTCCTTGTCCTGGATGGCGTGCCCCACTTCGTGGGCCGCCACACCGATGGCGGCGATGCTCTGGTTGCCGCTCACGGAGTCCGACAGACGCAGAACCTTTCCCCGCGGGTCGTAATGATCGGACAAGTTGCCCGGGATTCGCTCGACCGCAACGCTCTGCAGGCCGAACATATCCAAAAGCGCCCTTGAAACCTGGTTGGCCGAGACACCCTTTCGCGCCTGTAACTGACTGTATCGAGCATACGTGCCCTTCACGCGCGCCTGGGCCCAGAAGGCCAGGATCACCGCCGGGATCAGGATCAACATCGAAGGGTGGAACATAAAAGGATCGAACATCATTTTTCATCAACCTCCCACTTTTTTAAAAAGCGGCATTATCTTTTCATTTCAATGATATCATGATTTTACTTGTTAATCAACAATGGTCAAAAAAATTAACAGGCAAAAAATGCCGCCAGCACTTCAATCACGCGCTCCTGTTCCCGGGGGCGAATCTCAGGGAACATCGGCAGCGCGAGGACTTCGTCCGTCAGTGTCTCCGCGACGGGAAAAGCCCCTTTCCCATACCCCAAAAACTCAAAACACGGCTGCAGATGGAGGTTCAGCGGATAGTAGACACGCGTTCCCACGCCATGCTCCGCCAGGAAATCGATCAGCGCGTCGCGCCTCGGGACACGGACGACATACTGGTGATACACATGCCGCCCGCCAGCGAGTTCCATTGGAGGAGTCACTCGGTCGAGCAATCCGGCTTCGCCTAAGAGAAGGCGATAGCGGTCGGCTGCGGCACGCCGTCGTTCGTTCCACTCTTCGACATGCCGCAGCCGCACGCGCAGAATGGCTGCTTGCATCGCGTCCAAGCGACTGTTGAGCCCGACTTCGTCGTGGTAATACGTCTTTCGCCCCCCGTGAACGCGCAGAGAGCGGATACGATCCGCGAGCGGGGCGCCTTTTTCCGTCACGGTAGCCATGCCGCCGTCTCCGTAGCAACCGAGGTTTTTCGTGGGGAAGAACGAAAAACACCCCACATCCCCCACCGCCCCCGCGCGACTGATCGTCGTCGCTGTTTTTCCACCCTGGGATCGCGATTCGATGAAACGAAGCGCCCCAAACGCCTGCGCGCAATCTTCGACCATGGCGATACCCCGCTCGCGTAAAGGCCCCGCGATCTCCTCGAGCGGGCACATTTGCCCGAAAAGGTGAACCGGCAGCACGACCTTCGTTTTGGACGTCACTTTCGAAAGGACCTGTCCCATGTCCAGATTGTACGTCGCCGGATCCACGTCGCAGAAGACGGGCGTGCCGCCGAGGCGGACGATCGCGCTCGCGGTCGCGAAAAATGTGAACGGCGTCGTGATCACCTCGTCGCCCGGTTTGACGTCGAGCGCCATCAAAGCGAGAAGCAGGGCGTCGGTCCCCGAGGCACAACCGATCGCCTCTCCCACGTCGAGATATCGAGCGACTTCCTCTTCGAAGGACGCGACCTCCTCGCCCAAAATGAACAATTGAGACTCCAGCACGCGGTCCAATGCCTCGGCAATCTCGCCTTTAACCGTGGCGTAATTGCGCTTGAGGTCGAAAACGGGAACGTTATTCCGGATTTCTTCTTTCACGAGGATTCCTCCTGCCTTATCACTTGCGACCATGATCATAACACCCGCTTCGCATTCGCATCCCCCGTAAAAAATGCGAAAACCGCAGGAATTTCGCCCCGCGGTTCGTGATGATTTTCTATTTTTATTCCGGTTTGCTGAGAGCGCCGAGCGAGAGACGGATGTGCTGTCTCATCAGCTCGACCGCCTCGTCGGCGGCACGCCTCCTCAAAGCGCCCGCAAGCGCGCGATGCTCCGCAATGCTGTCGTTCGTCTCGATATCGTAAAATGGGTCGTAAAAAACGATGTAGACGTTCGTGCGCGCCACGATGTTGTTCACGTACTCGGCCAGGATGGCGTTGCGTGACGCCTCGGCGATCACGATATGAAACAGGTTGTTGTTTTCGATATACGTTTAGAGGTTGCGCTCGGCGAAGGCTTTTTCCTCCGCCGCCACCGCGTCGTCGATCCTTCCCAGCTGTGATTCGGAAATCGTGTTCACCGCGAGCTTGACGGCAAGGCTCTCGAGGTATTCGCGCACGGCGTAGGCGTCTTCGATCTCGCTTCTCGTCGGCGAGGAGACCCGCGCGCCGCTGTTGGGGATCAAAAGGACAAGTCCTTCGCTCGCGAGGCGGCGCAACGCCTCGCGGACCGGCGTCCGGCTCACCTCGAACTGCGAGGCGAGCGCCACCTCGGGAAGCCGCTGTCCCGGACGAAGTTGCTTCGTGATGATCCGGTGCCGCAACTGCTGGTAGACATAGTCGGCAGAAGTCGTGTAGAGTTTCACGTTGTACATTTTAAGCGGGCACCTCCGAGCATGGCTCAAAACTTTTGTATACTAGCATGAAAGCGCGAAAAAAGGAAAATGACCATGAACTACAGACTCGCTGTCCTGTTTTTGTCCATCGGAACCATCGTCGCCTACGGCTACGCCCTGGGCGGACTGATGGGATATCTTCTTGGCGAGGGAAAGCCGCTCGTCATCGCCGGCGGACTCGTCTCGGGAACGTTTTGCGCCCTGGCGGCATTCAAATTGTGGGGCATTTATCTCAGTCAGATCGACGAGGAAATACGAAAGGACGAGCGCGAGGAAACCGACGAAGAAGACCAGTAGCTTTTGGATTTTTTATTTTTAGAAAAGATTTTCCGCTTCGCGGATCAACGCCTCGCAACGGGCGCGAAGCTCCTCGACCGGATGCGCCCCGATACGAGCACAGGTTTTTGCTTCGTTGTCGCAAAGAAGACACTTGCGTCCGTTCATCCCCAGATCGGCGCGCCCAATGGAGCCACATGGCGTCAGGACGTCCACGTCAAGCAACCTCCCGAATGAAACCCCTTCTTCGAGTTCGATCGCTCGTTTTTTCAGTTCGGTGGGGTCGATCATGGGAGGACATCCGGCAAAGGCGATCAAAAACGCCGCCCCCGCCCCGTTTTCGATCAAGCGTTCGCACTCGGGGGCAATATGAGAAAACCTCAGACGTTCAAGCAAAAAACCGCG
>JAVBRL010000183.1:0-5105 GCA_031547985.1 Synergistaceae bacterium | reverse complement strand
GGTGAACATGAATCACGGACTGATCGAGACTTTTTACGACAACCTGGACGATCGCTCGCGCGAGACGCTCGCGAACACGATCGACGAGTGGGTGCGGATCAAAAAAGCCGGCGGCAAGGTAACCGTCGTGACCGGCAGCGGCCCGAACCTGCACGAAGGCGTGACGACCCTGATCGCGGAGCTGATCTCCAAAGGACTCGTCGACGGCGTGACGACCAGCTCGGCCGTCATCGCGCACGAAATGGCCGGTGCGCTCGACCGTGTGAAGATGTGCCCCGCACGCCAATTCGGCCTCGACGAATCGAAGCTGCCGCGTGGTGACGTTTTCGAATTTACCTGCCTGTCACCGGATACGCTGCGCGGTTTGCACCGCGAGATGTTCATCGACGACGAGCTGATGGAAAAAGGGGAACGCGCCGAAGGACACGAGGTCATCAAGGCCGCCGGCAACATGGCGTACCCGATGGGTCTGCGCACGGAACGCCTGGCGGAGGAGGTCCTGGCGATCGCGCGTCGGCTCAGCCTGCCCTTCGAGACCGTAGCCGGATGGGGGTGCGACCCCAAAACGATGCTCGGCGCCGGCGCCGCGGCAGGCGTCCCCGTGTTGGTCACGCTGCCGCAGATCGTGGGCGGTGGGCACGTGGGATTGTCGATCGGCGACAGCATCCCGATCTCGCAGCGCTCGGCCCGCATCGCGCAGATGCTGGGCGAATCCGAGATGATCATCGAATCCGCCGTCGCTTTGACGCAGGAGATCCACGACGGCCCGTTCGAAACGTACACCGGACACGGCATCTGGTCATGGTGGCAGGAACTGCCGGTCTACAGCCTGCGCGACAAGACGCTCGCGCGTATCGACATGGACGAAAACCTCCGCCGCGCGCAAGACCTGCAAAAAAACAGCGCCATGATCCAGGAGGCGATCGAAAAGGGGCTGCCGAAGACAAAAATCTCGAAAATCCCCTTCCGCATGGAGATGTCGGCGTTTTCGCGACTCGAAAAAAGCCTGCCCATCATCGGCGACATCGGCGAAGTCTGGCCTGTATTGGCGAGCCGCGTGGCGGACCGGCTCGAAATCGAACTGGATTTCATGAGCTACAAGCAGGAGACGGACGATGGGAAGGCCATGCGCGAGTGGATCGTGGACAACGTCCGCCCGCTCGACCGCGGGCAAATGATGGAACGCGTAAAGGAGTGGCATCTGGTATGAAGCAGGCTAAAGTCCTGGCGGTGATTCCCAGCCGGTACGACGCGACGCGCCTGCCGGGAAAACCGCTGGCGGACATCCACGGCAAACCGATGATCCAACACGTCTACGAAGCGGTTTTGCGCGCGAAAAGTATTGACACGGTGGCTGTCGCCACCGACGACGAACGCGTGATGGAGGCGGTAAAAGCCTTCGGAGGGCAGTCGTACATGACGTCGCGCGATCATATCAGCGGCACGTCGCGCGTGGCGGAAGTCGCGTCACTCGCGGCGTTCGCCGATTTCGGCTATGTTTTGAACGTCCAAGGCGACGAGCCGCTGCTCGATCCACGCTCGCTCGACGAGCTCGTCTCGGGGCTCACGAACGACGGCGTTCAATCGGCCACGCTCTGCTACGCCGTCTGCGACGAAGCGGCGCTCGCGTCCCCCGCCTGCGTGAAGGTCGTTCGCGGCCTCTCCGGCGACGCGCTTTACTTCAGTCGCTCGACGATCCCCTTCATGCGCAACCGCACAGGGCTGGCCGTCTATGGGCACATCGGCATCTACGGCTTCGAGAAAAATTTCCTCAAGGCCTTCGCCGCGCTACCGCAGACGCCGCTGGCCGAAGCGGAATCGCTCGAGCAGCTCAAGATTCTGGAAAACGGCTATCGCATGCGCGTGATCGAGACCACGTTTCCTCCCCGGGGCCCCAGCGTGGACACCCCTGAGGATCTGGAATGTGTGAGGAGAATTTTGGCGGCCGGATAATTGGCGGCCGGATAAAAAGATAAAAAACTGGGAGGGTTTCACCCTCGGGTTTTACCCTCCCAGATAGGCTTCCTTGACTTTGGGGTTTGCGAGCAGGTCTTCGCCGCTGCCCTCGAGGGCGATGCCGCCGACTTCGAGCACATAGGCCTTGTTCGCGATCTTGAGCGCCGCGAAGGCATTCTGTTCCACGAGGAGGATCGTCTTTCCCTCCCGGTTGATCCGGCGGATGATCTCGAAAACCTCCGCCACGAGGATCGGCGCGAGACCGAGTGACGGCTCGTCCAGCATCAGCAGGTCGGGCCGGCTCATGAGCGCCCGCGCGACGGCGAGCATCTGCTGCTCGCCCCCCGAGAGCGTGCCGCCTTTTTGCACGCGCCGCTCCGTGAGGCGGGGAAAGAGCGTGTAGGCGTATTCGATGTCCTGTGTGATCCCCGCTTTGTCGTTTCGCGTGTAGGCACCGAGCGTCAGGTTCTCCTCCACGGTGAGGTGCGGTAGGATGCGGCGCCCCTCGGGGCTCAGGGCGATGCCGAGCTTGACCATCTCCTCGGGCGGTTTGCCGTTTAAGGACACGACGCTGCCGTCCGGTTTCGTGTAGGTGATCTCTCCTTTGTACCCCTTCACGAGGCCCGCGATGGCGCGGATTGTGCTGCTTTTGCCCGCACCGTTTGCTCCGATCAGCGTCACGATCTGCCCTTTTTCGATCGACATATCGACGTCGCGGATGGCGTGGATGCCGCCGTACCACACGTTCAGCTTTTTAATCTCAAGCATGCGCGGCCTCCTTCCCCAGATAAGCCTCGATCACCCGCTGGTTCGTTCGGATCTCGCCCGGCGTCCCGTCGGCGATCAGCACTCCCTGGTCCATCACCCAGATATGCTCGCACACGCCCATGACGACTTTCATATCGTGCTCGATCAGGAGGATCGTCAGGTCGAATGCGTCGCGCAGGTCGCGAATAAATTTCAAAAGCTCCGCCGACTCCTGCGGGTTCATACCCGCCGCCGGCTCGTCGAGCAGCAGGAAGCGCGGCTTCGTCGCCAGCGCACGCGCGATCTCCAGCCGCCGCTGCGCCCCGTAGGGCAGCGACGACGCGACCGCGTTCGCGTGGCGCGCCAACCCGAGCCGCTCTAAAAGCTCCATCGAGCGCGCCGCGATTTCCCGCTCTTCCCGCGCGGCCTGCGGAAAGGCGAAGGGGACGAGGTTCATCCACCACCGCGTCCGCTGACGCACGTAATTCGCCACCATGACGTTCTGCAGGACCGTCCCGTTGTGAAAGAGGCGGATGTTCTGAAACGTGCGCGCGAGCCCGGCTTCGCACACCTTGTGCGGTGGCAGGCCGGTGATGGGGATCTTTTCGCCGCCGGAATCGCGAAAGGAGACGCTGCCGGCGGTCGGTTTGTAAAAACCGGTGACGACATTGAACACTGTCGTCTTGCCCGCCCCGTTGGGACCGATCAAGCCGACGATGCTCCCTTCGGGTACCGAGAGCGTGAGGTCGTTCACGGCCACGAGTCCGCCGAAGCGAACGGTGACGCCGTCAAGCGAGAGGACCGGGTCGTTGGGTATCGTCGCCGTCATGCGTCCTCCCCCTTCCCCGCTTCGGTTTTGGATCGCGGGAAAAACCAGTCCCACGTGAACTCGCGCATACCCATGATCCCCTCGCGCCGAAAGAGGATCACCGCGATCAGGAGCACGGAGAAGATCACCATGCGCATGCCGGGAATGCCGGGAATTTCGAGCGAGCCGATCGTCACGGGGTTTTCCACGAAGCGCAGCCACTCGAGCATCGTCGTCACGACGATGGAGCCGACGATGCTGCCCGTGATGGAACCCAGGCCCCCCACGACAACGATCATCAGCAGGCTGTACGTCTGCGTGATCATGAACATCTTGGGGTCGATCGTCGTGATCAGGTTTCCCATCAGCGCACCGCCCAGGCCACCGCCGAAACAGCCGATCGTGAAGGCCAGCAGGCGCGTCTTGAACGTGTTGATCCCCATGGTCTTGGCGGCGATTTCGTCGTCGCGGACCGCGCGCAGCACGTTGCCGAAATTGCTGTTCATGAGGCTCACCATGCACACGAGCACGGCCGCCAGACAGCCGTAGCTCATCAACAGATCCGTGTGCGACGGCAGCCCCTTGAGCCCGAGCGAACCGTTCGTGAGCGGCGTCAGGTTCGTGATCAGGATACGGATGATTTCGGAAAATCCGAGCGTCGCGATGCCCAGGTAATCGCCGCCCAGCCGCAGAACGGGGATGGCGATCAGCCAGCCGAAAAACGCGGCCACAAGGCCTGCGGCGACGAGCGAAATCAAAAACGGGGCGTGCAGGTTCAAAAGCCAAGGAGCGATCGGCTCCAGGATCCACATGGCCTCTTTTTGGTCCGCCGGGAGAATGAGCAACGCGGAGACATAGGCGCCGATCGCCATGAAGCCCGCGTGTCCCAATGAAAACATGCCGGTCATGCCGTAGATCAGGTTGAGGCTCAAACCCAAAATGGCGTTGATGGCGATCAGGTTGAGGATACGGAGCTTATAGCCGTCGAGCCCCGTAGGCGCCCACCACAAAAAGAAAGCGAAGAGCGCGACGGCGGCAACGGAGAGCGTTCGGTTGCGTGCGCTCCGATTCATATCTTGTCCTCCGTCTTCTCGCCCATCAGGCCGGAGGGTTTCACGAGCAGGATGACGATCAGGAGGATGAAGGCGAAAGCGTCCTTATAGCCGGACAGGGTGGGGAAAAAGGCGATCGACATGATCTCGACGAACCCCAGCGAAAGCCCGCCGATCATGGCGCCCGGAATCGAACCGATGCCGCCGAAGACGGCGGCGATGAACGCTTTGAAACCCGGCAGAATGCCCATGAACGGTTCGACCCGCGGATAGCGCAGCGCCCAGAGGATTCCCGCCACGGCCGCCCCGGCCGAGCCGAGCGCGACCGTGCGCGCGATGATCTTGTCCACGGATACGCCCATCAGGCGCGTGGTCTCGATGTCGCGCGAGATCGAACGCATGGCGAGCCCCGGGCGGGTGCGGTAGACGACCCACAACAGGCCCGCCACCAAAACGAACGAAATCGCGGGCACCAAAAGCCCCAACGGAACGAGCCGTATCTGCCCCACCGACATGGCCTTCATCAGAAGGGGCGGCTGCAC
>JAVBRL010000214.1:0-5685 GCA_031547985.1 Synergistaceae bacterium | reverse complement strand
GAACTTCTTTCCGTCCGGGATGCCGCCGCCGATCTCGTAGATGATCTCGCGCATCGTGATGCCCATCGGAACTTCCGCCAGACCGGTGTTGTTGATCTTTCCCGTGAGGGCGAAGACCTTCGAGCCTTTGCTCGTCTCGGTCCCCTTCGACGCGAAGTGCTTCGCGCCGTCGCGCAGGATGGACGGAACGTTGGCGAACGTCTCGACGTTGTTGATGTTGCTCGGCTTGCCCCACAGGCCGAAGTTCGCGGGAAACGGCGGTCTCGGACGCGGCATGCCGCGGCGTCCTTCGATGGAGGCGATCAGCGCCGTCTCTTCGCCGCAGACGAACGCGCCGGCGCCTTCCTTGATGTGCAGCGTGAAGTTGAAATCCTTGCCGAAGACACCCTTACCCAGCAAACCCGCTTCCTCGGCCTGAGCGATGGCGTTGCGCAGGCGTTTGATCGCGAGCGGGTACTCCGCGCGGCAGTAAATATAGCCTTCGTCCGCGCCGACGGCGTAGCCGCAAATCGCCATGCCTTCGATGATACGGTGCGGGTCGCCTTCGAGGACCGAGCGGTCCATGAACGCGCCGGGGTCGCCTTCGTCGGCGTTGCAGATAACATATTTCTTATCGCCCGTCGCCGCGCGCGTGAACTGCCACTTGAGGCCGGTCGGGAAACCGCCGCCGCCACGTCCGCGCAAACCGGAAGCCTTCATCTCCTCGATAACCTCTTCGGGCTTCATGGAGAGCGCCTTCACGAGCCCCGCGTAACCGTCGGCCCCGATGTACTCCTCAAGCGATTCCGGGTCGATATGGCCGCAGTTGGCCAGCGCATAACGCTGCTGCTTCTTGTAAAATGCGATTTCGTCATAATTGGGAACCGTGTCGAGCGTCGCCGGCTCTTTGTAGAGCAGGCGCTCGACGGTGCGCCCCTTGACGAGGTGGGTCTCGACGATCTCGTCGACGTCTTCCGGCTGCACGCGAACGTAGAAAACCCCTTCGGGGTAGACGATCACGAGCGGCCCCATCTCGCAGAGGCCGTGGCAACCGGTTTCGACAACCTGGATCTCCTGGTCCATTCCCTTCGCCGCGAGTTTCTCGCGCAGCGCGGGGATGATCAACTTGGAACCGGACGACGTGCAGCCCGTACCTCCGCAAACGAGGACGTGGGCTCTGGTGAACTTTGCCATAACTGTATTCCTCCCCTATCCCGTACTTTTAGATCTTGGCAACGACCAGATCCGTGACGATCCGGCCGTTGACCAGGTGTTCCGAGATGATTCGGGGAACGTCCTCCGGCTTCACGTTACCGTAGGTGACCCGCGGCTCGCCCGGCCGGACGATGTCCACCAGGGGCTCCTTCTGGCACATACCGATGCAGCCGGTCTGCAAAACGGAGATGTTCTTCAGTCCGCGCTTGGAGATTTCGTCCAAAATAGCGGTCATGATGACACGGGCTCCGGCAGCGATACCGCACGTCCCCATGCCGACGATCACCTGCGTCTCACTCTCATGACGGGCGCTCGTCTCGCTCTGGGCTTGCGCTTTGATTTTCTTCAGGTCGTCTAAACTTTTTACGCTAATAGCCATGCCCTAAACCTCTCTTTCGATCAATTGTATTGCGCCAAGATGCCCTTGATCGCCTCGGGAACCAAGCGCCCATGCGTTTCGTCGTTGACCATGATGACCGGTGCCAGGCCGCAGCAGCCGATGCAGGCGACCGTCTCGAGCGTGAAATTGAGGTCTTTCGTGGTCACTTCTTCCCCTTTGAGCCCCAAGCAATCGCGAAGCTCTTTGAGTATTCCTTTGGCGCCACGGACGTGGCAAGCAGTCCCCTGGCAAGAGCGGACGATATTGCGGCCCCGCGGCTCAAGATGGAACTGAGCGTAGAAGGTGACCACTCCGTACACTTGGCTGATCGGAACGTGCATCTTTTCGCTGATTCGAACCAGAACATCCCGCGGCAGATAGCCGAAGATGTCCTGGGCTTTCTGCAAAACCGGAATCAACGTGCCTTTCGCACTCCCCAGATCCGCCAGAACCTCATCGAGTCGAGCCAAGTCTTTTTCCGCAAACTTCTCTCCCATAGCGCATCCTCCTTATTTCGTAACAACGTCGTACTTTTAGGAACCGAACTGCTCAAATGTAAAAAACTTTTCCTCGTACAACACGACACCAAGGGGTGGAAAACCCCTTGATCGTTTGAGTTTCGTGAAAAACCTCTTAAACCGTCATCCCTTTTGCCGTGAGGGGTTGCCCTTTTTGTCCTTCTAGCACCGACATATTTGTGGCCGGATTCACACATGCGGTAGTATACAACGAGGCGATGCAAAAAAAAAGAGCCGATACGGCGAAAATGGAAAAATATGTAAAACACCTGAGCGAAGCTTTCTTGCGCCTTTTATTTTAATTTTTTAGGCCGTTTGCCCTCAATAAAGAACGGTACAAAAAGCGAACAAACCGCAAGCCCCGTCGAATTGCAACCGTTCGAACGCGCATCCTTAGGGGAAGGCTCGGGGCAAAGCGGATCTTCCGGGTCGGGATCGCTCGGAGTTTCATGCACTTTTTTCGAAAACCACAAAGGATCGACGATTCGCCCATCCGCCGCACCGTCATACACGACCATGCAACCGGGCACCGCGAATGCTTCCCCCACGCCGTCGACAACAACGAGCCCGAAGGTGATGCCCGCTCCGTCAAGGGAGACTATTTTTTGTTCCAACGCCTGTTCCCAGGAGAGGATGCCACCCGGGCCGACGAGCGTGACGGTTTCCGACGCCCCCTCATATCTAAGCGCGTACGGGCCGTTTTCGACCGAAACGTCGTAACGATATTCAAGCGCCAGAATGTTTCCCTTTTGAGTATCGCCGACGGGCACGTCGATGCGAACGCTCGGGGCGAGCGCCTCCGAGCCGTCCGGCAACGGGCGGTTAGGAGCGGTTTGAACGAAAAGTCCGCCTTCGGCCGTAAGGTGTGTGATCCGCTTCGGGGAAACAACGCCGCCTTCTCGCGCAATCGCCGCGAGTGCGGGCGGGCATAGCGCAAGAGGCTTCACACGGCAGGGGGCAAGCGCCGCGTTCAAGATCCTCAGGCACGACTCAAGGGACTTCATTTCTTCGACCGGGTCTTCCGGCACCGGATCCGGTCCTGGAGCCGGCGGAATGGGCGGCTCGTCGTCGGAAGCCGCCGCGCGAACGATCGAGACTTCGTACTGCACGTGCGCCCCTGATTTTTCGACCGTCACGGCGAACGTATTGTCACCCTCGTTCAGGTCGAGCGCTCCGCTCGCGGGCGACGGCACGTCCGCCCAAACGGGCACGCCGTTTAGGCTCGCGGAGATCCGCGCATCCGCCGGCAGCGCACCGGCAGTCACATCGAGGAACGAAACCGCGTTATCCACCGAGAGCGCATACCCGAAACGATCGCTTTCGAAAGCATCCAGCCGCTCGATCCCCGCGTTTTTCAGCTCGAGGCTCCCGAGCCCGAACGGTTCGACTTCCACACGGACGCGCTCGAGCACCTTCCAGTCGGCGTATTCGGCCTGCGGGACGATCTCGAAGGCGAAATCGTATGCGCCCGCCGACGGAAGCGAGAGCGAAAACGCCCCCGCGGCATTCGAGAGCTCGATCGTTTTGGCCGCTATGGAAACGCCGCCGCCACGATCAATGACGCTCACGTTCGCGGCGTGCGGCGCGACATCAAACGTCACATCGTAGGACATCGCGGCACGTGCGTAAGAGCTGGTCGGCGTCAGGTCCGCGACGCGAACCGATGCAAGCGGCGCGATATCGCCCGGCGGGAGGTCCGGCTGCACCGTGGCATACGGGATCGTAATCCGGAATACCTTTTCGTGACCATACCGGTCGACCGCAACGACCTCCTCCTCCCCTCTTTGTTTCAGGATCCCCACGTGCCAACGCTCTGCATCGTCGTCCTGCGCATAGAAAGAGACCTTGCCCTGTTTCGAACTCCAATAGAGCGCACTCGCAGGAGATCGGGGCGCTCTTGGGACCGTGAAGGGTTTGCGAACCGATGGGCTTTGCTCGGAGGCGTCCAAAAACAGCGGCACCGTCGCGAGCTCGCAGATCGCCCGCGCCTTGGCCCGCCCCAGAGCGTCCGGCAAAGTCCCTACGAGCAGCGCCGTCGGACAGGGGTAGAAACCGGACGCGAACGTCCAATCGTCGAAACCGGCAAGCGTTCGTTCCAAAGGGCCTTTAACGAGTTCATCCGTCCATTTGGAAACGACCTTGAGCGTTGCCGGACGCCCCACCAGCTGTAGATCGTAATAAAGATCCGCCGAGCGGCAATACTTTCTTTCCAAAGACGGGATATCTCCGACGACGCCGCCCAAACGCCGCACGCTTTCGCCTCCAAAGACGCTACCCACGCCCAGGCAGTCCGAAAGGGCGCTCGTTCGCGCCTCGCTCGCTTGCAACACACCGACGATACCGCCGGCGTGTTTGTTTGCGTTGACGACGGCGGCCGACAGGCAGTTTTTAAAAGAGCTGCCGATCGCGTACCCTACCAAGCCACCGACACACCCCACGGAAGACGGCGGTTTGTCGTCCTCGAATATCATTGGGTTCGTCCCTGTGACGCGCCCTGTAGCGAGGCAGTTTTCGATTTTTCCGTCCTCCAGATGGCCGACGAGCCCTCCGACGCGGTTTTTCCCCACGACATTTACGCCGTCCAAAACGACGTTCGCGATCGTCGCGTCCCGGGTGCAGCCGAACAGCCCCACGTCGTCGCTGGCGCGCGACGCGTCGCCCGTAACGAGGCCCGAGATCGCGAACGCGCGGCCGTCGAAATGCCCTTTGAAAGATTTTTGGTCTTCGCTGCTGCCTATTGGAGTCCAGCGATGCGCGCCGAGGTCGATGTTCGCGGCGAGTTTGAAATATTTTCCTTCGTAGCTGATTCCCGAATTGACTTGAGTTGCAAGGTGTGCGAGTTGTTGCGGAGTCGTGATCGTGTAGGCGTCCTGCTCGTTGTCGCCTCTTGCGGGGTCGAAGAACCCCGCGGCGAAATCCTTCCAGTTTCCCGCGATTTCTCCCGCCGGCGCGGGCGCGCCGTGCAAAAGGCAGATCGCGAGGACCGCCGCGACGAGGAATACCATCCGATGCGCCCTCCAGGGCGCCCCTTTTCCCCTGGGCAATTCAATCCCTCCCTATTTGGATTCGCTGCGAGTGAATTTTTCCTTTTTTTGTTTTCCCGAGTTCCCACCTCCCATTTCAACCGAACGTTCGTTCATTGTAAAATATTCGTACGGGCGAAAACAAGTTCGCCGGAAAACGGCAACGCTGTCTCCCAGAAAGCACGCTCAAAGGAGGTGGTTCGTTTGTTTACGCTGATCAAAAACGCCGAAGTCCACGCACCGGAACCGTTGGGAAAAAAATCCGTCCTGCTTTGCGGGGAAACGATCGCGTGGATGGGAGATTCGTTTGCGGCGGAGGGTACGCTCCCGGAGCTCACGGTGTTCGACGCCCAGGGTTTATTGCTCGTGCCCGGTTTCGTCGACGGACACGTCCACATCGCCGGCGGCGGTGGAGAGGGGGGCCCCGGCACGCGGACGCCCGAACTCGTCCTTTCCGACATGGTCAAGGGGGGTGTGACGACCGTCGTGGGAGTGCTCGGAGTCGACGACGCGACGCGCGTCTCCGCGAATCTCGTCGCGAAGGCCCAATCGCTTGTCGGCGAGGGGGCAA
>JAVBRL010000012.1:0-11922 GCA_031547985.1 Synergistaceae bacterium | reverse complement strand
TGGGAAGGGGTTCGAAAATACCTCGAATCCGCAGGCGTTAAGATTCTCTACGACCAAGTCGCGAGTCCCGACGGGTCTTTTCTGCTCGCGGGGCGTGCCGACGCGGTGAACAGCCGCTACAACGTCAAACGCAAGGAGCTTGAAGAAATCTTGTCCGGATATGATCGAGCATTGCCGACCATCCTCATGGACCATCAACCGATCGCGCTCGAAAAAGCGCAAGAGCAAGGCGTCGATCTTCAGCTGTCGGGACATACCCACAACGGGCAGATTTTCCCTTTGAATTTCGTCGTGAAGGCGCTTTTCGAAAAGGCCTACGGTTTCTATCGCCGCGGCGAAACACAGTACATCGTCACCTGTGGCACCGGGTACTGGGGCCCTCCCGTGCGTACGACAAGCCGCCCCGAAATTCTCCTGCTCCACGTGCGGTTTAAAAAATAAACAAAAACTTTTACGGCAACGGAGAATTCCACCACGTCGGACGGCCGATCGAGAAACCGAACGTCGTCTGTCCGCTCTGGTCGTAGACCATGATCAGCTTCGCCTCCAGAAACTGTCCCGGAATGGAAAGCGAGATCCCCGACTCCCAGTAGTCGTCGGTCCGGTTCCAGTCGATCATCACCATTCCATATGTCGCGAAGAGCTCCGCGTTGACGCGCCCCCACCAGCTCTTCATCAGGGTCCGGTTGAGGCCCAGGTGGACCCAGGCGGCCTGTTCTCCCCAAAGAGGGTTATTGGCTAGGCTGTAAAGCTCTTCCTGGTCGCCCAGGTAGGCCCGGTGTGCCGTTTCGTTCACGTTACCCGTCTCGAGCCCACCGCTGAAGACGATCCGCCAGTTCTCCTGAAACGGCAGATAGGCGTTCCAAACCGTCCGCGAAAGCAACGTCGCGCTGTTCGTGGGGTACCACATGTCCGAGAAGAGAGCGAACCCCCGCGTCGGCGAAAGTTTGTTGTCGAGGTTGATGAACGAGAAGTAGAAATACGGCCCGATATTGTCTGCGTCACCGCCTTCGGAGAACGATTGCGACGTCAGGGTTTCGGCAGCGACGCCGAGCCCGACGCGGATCTTGTTGCTCTCCCAGTAACGGACGACCCGTGCGGCATAGCGCTCCCACGAAAGGTTTCCCATGCCTTGCGGGGTGAGCTCCTCGCGCCGTGCGTTCATGACGAAACCCCACTGCCCGCCCGCTTTGAACGGTGAGAAGTACTGCAGCTGGCTTCCCCACTGCTGCCCGAAGCGATATTCGAACGACGCGGAGTCGCCGGGAGCGAAAAGCTCTCGCCGTACCACGGTCGCCGAAACCCATCGATTGGTGTGAAAATTCGTCGTGTAGACGCGGAAAAACGCTTCCCACTGCTTTTTCTTCGTCGCGTCGAACGTGACGACCGCGTCGTCACTCAAGGCATGGTCGCGCTTGAACGTCCGGTCGACGTGGATCGTCATGCGCTGCAGATCCATCCATTCGCGATATTTTTCCGCCTCTTCCTGCAAATCGTTCATGTCGAGCGGACGGGCGATCATGTATTGGCTGCGCCTTTCGATAAACTCCGCCTGGCTCGGCGCCAGCCCTTGGGCCTGGACTTCCTTCACCAGAGGCGTCCGCCGCTCGACGGGCAACCGATGGAACACGCGCGCCGATTCGACGTGTTTATCCGGCAGTTCGCGGATGGCGTCGATGTGCGCCAACGCGACGTCGACGCCGCGCTGAATGATGCGATCGTAACCCGACGAATCGAGAATTCCGAACTTCTGCACACCCGGGATCAGGACCAGGTCCGCGCGTTCCTGGTTTTCACGGATACTGCCGATCGTCATGATATCGAGCGTCTGCGCGAGGACGTCGAAAACAGACCGAAACTCGGAGACGTCCTTTTCGATCGACGTTCCGGAGAGATTGACGGCCAGGATCGGGTAACCGGGGAAACACTCCCTCGCGATGTCGACCGGCAAGTTGGCGACGACGCCTCCGTCGATGAACAATCTCCCTTCGATCTCCCAGGGGTCGAAAACACCCGGGATCGACATCGAAGCGCGCAGCACCGACGCTAGGTCCCCTCGGCGCATGACGACCGCTTCTCCCGTCGACAAATCCGTCGCGACGGCGGCGAAGGGGATCTGCAGTTCATTGAAGTTCGCGACGGGATACTTGGCCGTCAGTTTCGAGAGAAAATCGAACAGCGGCTGGGCGGAAACGGCCCCCATCGGCCCCTGCGCTCTTCCCGCGCGGTCGAAATACACGGAGTAAAGAGCGTCGCTGGCGTTGTCCGCCGCGGAGCTGTTGCCCATCGTATTGAGATTGATCTTCGTCGCCTTGTCGGAGAGCAGCTCGATGAAATTCGAACTTTTCATCAGGTCTTCAAGCTCGTCTGCCGAGTAGCCGCAGGCGTAAAGGCCTCCCATGATCGAGCCGATACTCGTTCCGACGATCCCGATGATCGGGATATTTTCTCGCTCAAGAACACGAAAGACGCCAATGTGCGCGAGTCCCTTCGTGCCTCCCCCGGACAGAGCCAGCACAACTCCTCGCTCGCGCAACCTCCTTAAATGAGGTCCCGGCCCTCTGTCTTCCGAAAGACCTTCTGGAGGGGCATCGGCCCCAAACGCGACACTCGGCGCACTGCCTGTGAAATTCCAAAACAGCGACAGGGAAAAAAGGATCGCGATTGCCAGTGCTTTTAAAAATTTCGCCCTCATTTCGCACCTCCCGCAAAAAGACATCCTTGCAAAGCAATTACAAATTGATATGAATAAGTCTAATGGGAAATCGAAAAGAAGCAAAGCCTTTTCAAGCGGATCGCCCTAAAGGACGTCGTGTATACTGTTTCTCGAATGGGGGTGTTGCCATGGATTTTGCGGAATTCGAAGCGCTTTGCCGCGCGCGTCGCAGCCTGCGCGAATACTCATCTCGCCCCGTTCCGCGCGAGATGATCGACCGCTGCTGCGATGCGGCGCGTATGGCTCCTTCTGCTTGCAACGGTCAACCGTGGCACTTTGTGATCGTCGACCGCGACCCGTTGCGCGCGAAAATCGCGCAAACGGCCTTCGCGGGGATCTACCGGATGTGCGCGTTCGCTGCGCAAGCTCCCGTTTTGGTGGCTCTCGTCATGGGGCTCGGAACGCTCACGGCGCAAGTCGGAGGTGCCGCGCAGGGCGTCGAACTGAACTTGGTCGATATCGGCATCGCCGGCGAGCACTTCGCGCTCGCGGCCGCAGCCCAGGGGCTCGGAACCTGCTGGATCGGCTGGTTCGACGCCAAGAAAATCGCCAAACTCCTCGGCGTCGGGCTCGGAAAAAAGATCCCGATCCTGTTTTCTCTCGGCTTTCCACCTGAAGGGCACAGCTACCCCTCAAGTATGAGAAAACCGCTCGAAAAAATTCGCGATTATGCAGAATAAAGATTTGCAAAACGCGCAAAAGCCTTCGTTCGCGGCGCTCGCCGTCGCTTATGCGTGCTTGTACGTCATCTGGGGCTCGACGTATCTCGCCATCCGTTTCAACGTGGAAACCTCTCCCCCGTTTATGGCGACGGCGCTTCGCTTTTTGATCGCGGGAGGCGTCCTGTATCTCTACGCGCGCCCCCGGACGACCGTCGCTCCCACCTTGGCGATGTGGCTTGCCGCGGCGAAGGTCGGGTTTTTCACGTTTTTCGTCGCGTACGGCGCCATCACGCACGCCGAGCGATTCGTCCCCTCGGGGATCGCAAGCCTGATCGTTGCACTGGAGCCGCTGTGGTTTATCCTGATGGATTGGCTGTTCTTCAAAGGACCCCGCCCCTCGAAACGCATCTATGCCGCCATGCTCCTGGGGATTTCCGGTTGCGGACTTCTGATCGTCGGCGATCCCAGCGCCGTTTTCAGCCTCGACTCGAACTACATCGCCTGGATCGGCGTCATCATGATGGGAGGGTTCGCTTGGGTGTTCGGCTCACTCCTCACGCGCGGCGACACGCTCCACCCCGATCCGTTTTTCAATGCGTCGATGCAGATGCTCGTCGGCGGCTTCATGCTCGCTGTAGCGGCCACGTGGTCCGGCGACTGGGCGCATATCGGCGAGGTGTCGCTCAAATCGTGGCTCGCCCTCGCGCATTTGACGTTCCTGGGTTCGCTTGTCACGTACACGGCCTACGTCTGGCTTCTGCGCAAACAACCGGTCGCTCCCGTCGCCGCGCATGCTTTCGTCAACCCCGTCGTCGCCGTTTTTCTGGGATGGCTTCTGGCCGGCGAAAATTTCGGCCCCGAGATGCTCGTCGGGGCCGTGCTGATCGTCGCCTCCGTGGTCCTCACGCTACGCCGATGATATTTTCGTAAACGCGCTCAACCCCCCGCGCCATGTCGGCCGTCGTGGGAATTGCCGCGCGGTCGAAAACCGGCGGCGCTTGGCCGGCGAGGAGCGCTCGCAGGCGTTTCTCCCATGCGCCCGCGTCGCCCGGGGGAACCAAGCTCGGGGCGGCCCCCAGAAATTCCCGCACCCCTTCGATATCGGACGCCAGACAGGGCACGCCCGCCTGAACGGCCTGCATGAGCGCGAGTCCCATCCCCTCGCTCAAGGAAGGACAGACGAAGCAGTCGCACTCCGCCAACCATTCGGCGACATCGGCGCGATAACCGTGAAAATGGACGCGATCCGCAATGCCGAATTCTTCTGCGAGGGCGGACAAACGCTCATGCCAAGGCCCCGAACCCAGGATGTCGAGTTCCCACGCATGCGCGTTGCCGATTTTGCCAAGGGCCTCGACCACGAACTGCAACCCTTTGATTCGCGTCAGCCGCCCGACGAATAAAAAACGAAGCGCTTCGCGCCTCTCCCTTCGCTGCCATAAAATCCGCGCCGGGGGAAGCCCGTTGCGAATCACGACGCACCGCGACATGTCCGCGGGCGCGTAATCTTGGATGTGCCGCAGTACGGCGTCGCTCACCGAGATAACGGCGTCGGCGTGCCTCAATGAAAGCAGCCCCGCGTTGAGGCTGTAAAGCGCATGGGCCGTCATGATCCAAGGGACGCGCGCGAGGCGCGCGGTAAACCACGCTATGAATGCCGGAACACGCGAGTGGGCGTGCAGTATGTCGATCCGTTCGCGCCGGACGAGGCGCGAAAGCGCCGATACGCACGAAAGCCCGGTGAATAAATTTTTTTTATCGACCGGCAGCGCGATGTGCGGCACATCACCCAGGCATTCGACCATTCGCCCGCCGGCACTCGCCACAAGCGGCTCGTGCCCGCGCTTTGCGAGTTCGCCGACAAGCCACACGACGTGCTGTTCGACTCCTCCTTCATCCAATTCCGGAACCAATTGGAGGATCTTCACGAAAACTCCTCCCTTTCAAAAACATAATAAGTGTTAAAATCCATCTCGAGTATATCCCCCAACACAGGAGGCAAGGAGTCATGTCGAAGGAAAACGTCTACGAAGAAGCGCTTGCAATTCACAAGAAGTATCGCGGAAAGGTATCGATCCAAGCGAAATTCCCAGTTACGAACATGAAGGAGCTCTCTTTGGCCTACACGCCCGGCGTAGCCGAGCCGTGTCTCGAAATTCAGCGAAACCCCACGGCCGTCTACGACGTGACGTCCAAGGGCAACATGGTCGCCGTCATCACCGATGGCAGCGCCGTGCTGGGACTCGGCGACATCGGAGCCGCAGCGGGGCTCCCCGTCATGGAGGGCAAGTGTGTCCTGTTCAAGGAGTTCGCCGGTATCGATGCGTTTCCGATCTGCATCACGTCTCAGGACGTCGACACGATCGTCGAAACGTCCGCTCTCATCGCGACGTCGTTCGGCGGCGTGAACCTTGAAGACATCGCCGCCCCGAGGTGCTTCGAGATCGAACGGAAGCTGCAGGAGAAAGCGGACATCCCGATCTTCCACGACGACCAGCACGGAACAGCCGTCATCTCCGTGGCGGGGGTGTGGAACGGGCTCAAGATCGTCGGCAAGTCGCTCGACAAGGTGAAGATCGTCGTGCTGGGGGCGGGAGCCGCCGGTGTGGCGATCACGAAGCTACTCCTGTCCCAGGGGGCGAAAAACGTCATCCTGTGCGACCGCGCGGGAGCGATCTACAAGGGACGCACGACGAACATGAACTGGATGAAAGAAGAGATCGCCAACACGACGAACCCCGAGGGGATCAAAGGGGACCTCGCGGCGGCGATGAAGGGTGCGGACGTGCTTTTGGGCGTCTCGGGCCCGGACCTCGTGAGTGAAGACATGGTCCGTAGCATGGCGAAGGGTTCGCTTGTGTTCGCGATGTCGAACCCGACGCCGGAGATTTTCCCGGACAAGGCGAAAGCGGCGGGGGCAGCCATCGTGGCGACAGGTCGCAGCGATTTCCCGAACCAGGTGAACAACTGCCTGGGCTTTCCGGGGATCTTCCGCGGAGCGCTGGACGTTCGCGCGAGCGTGATCAACGACGCGATGAAGCTCGCGGCGACGAAGGCGCTGGCGGAACTGGTGAGCGATGCGGAACTGAAGCCGGAATATGTCATTCCGGGTGCGTTCGACAAACGGGTGGTCCCCGCCGTGTCGAAAGCTGTCGCAGAAGCCGCCAAAAAAACGGGTGTCGCGCGCATATAAAGCATATAAAAAATAAACGGGACCGTGGAACTATACCCGAGGCGGACAGCTTCGGCTAAAATTTAATGGAACATTTCAGTGCTTTAAGGAGATGAAACGAAGCGATGAGCGTTGTGTATGTAAACGGCGAATTTGTCCCTGAGGGAAAAGCGGCCATTTCCGTTTTCGATTCGTGCTTTTTATATGGCGACGGCGTTTTCGAAGGAATTCGCGCGTACAACGGACGGGTGTTCCGCCTCGAAGAGCATGTCGACCGCCTTTACGACTCGGCACAGGCCATCATGCTCAAAATCCCCACGACGAAAGAAAAGATGTGCGACATCGTCGCGCGGACCTGCCGCGAAAACAACTTGAAGGACTGCTACATTCGCCTCGTCGTAACACGGGGAAGCGGGAATATGGGGCTCAACCCCTTCACCAAAAGCAATCCCTCCATCGTCTGCGTCGCCACGCAGATCGAACTTTACCCCGAGGAGTTCGTGAACAAGGGGCTTAAAGTCGTCACGGCGGCGACGCGAAGAACGTATGGGGAGATCCTCCCTCCGCAGGTCAAAAGCTGCAATTACCTGCCGAACATCATGGCGCGCATCGAAGCGGTCAACGCAGGCGCTCAGGAAGCTATCTGCATGACCCGCGAAGGATACGTCGCCGAATGCACGGGAGACAACATCTTTTTCGTGAAGGGGGGCGTTATCCAGACGCCCGACCCGGGGGTCGGCATCCTCTTGGGGATCACGCGAAAAGCGATTTTCGACATCGCCGACGCGAACGACATCCCCGTCAAAGAGTCCTTCTTGACGCGTTTTGACGTCTACACCGCCGACGAGATCTTCGTCTCCGGGACGGCCGCCGAGATCGTTCCCGTGCGGGAAGTCGACGGCCGCATCATCGGCGAGGGGACCATCGGCCCGGTCACCAAACGGATTCGCGAGCAGTATCAGAAACTTGTCTCATCCGAAGGGTATCCCATTTTTTAACAAAAATTCATTCGGGGGACGCGGACGATAAGCTTGCGCCACGTGTCCCCCGACCATGGGACATTTTAAAGGGAAGCTCTTTACCACCGGAGAGCTTCCCTTTGCTGTATCATAACGATTATGAACAGCACGCGGGAAAAGCCCCGGTTGAACGGCAGTGCGGCAACCAGCGCCGCAGAGTTGCGCGCCGCCGCAATTACACGCGTCTCCTATTTGATTCTCGCCGCCAACTTCTCCTTGGTGGTGCTTAAGTATTTCTTTGGCTTCTGGGGACGCAGCACGGCATTGATCGCAGACGCCGGCAACTCGCTTTCCGATTGCGTCAGCGACGTCGCCGCCGTGTTCTCCCTGCGGATGTCCTGCGAACCTGCCGACCGGAACCACTCCTATGGACACGGAAAGATTGAAACGCTCGCGACGGCCGTCTGCGGGCTGGGGATGGTCTTCGTTGCAATCTGGATCTTCGCGGAATCCGCGAAGCTCCTGCTCGGGTTTTTCACCGGCACACCACTCGAAGTTCCCAATCGGATGGCCTTGGTCGGCGTCGGCGGCACGCTCGCCATCAAAGGAGCTTTGTACCGCACCACCCGATCACGGGCGAAAAACCTCGAAAGCCCTTTTTTAAACGCCAAAGCGTGGGATCACCTGATGGACGCGCTGATTTCGTGCTGTACCCTGGTTGGCGTCGGAGGAGCCATCCTCCTCGGCGACAAAGGCGCCTTGCTCGACCCGCTCGCCGCTTGCCTCGTAGGGGTATTCGTGTTGAAAGCCGCGTGGCCGATCCTGCGCGACAGCATCGGGGAGTTGCTCGAAGCTTCTTTACCGAGCGAACAGAGAAAAGCGATCGCGAACATTTTAAAAGACATCCCGGAGATTCAGAATTTCCATCACCTCCGCACGCGAAGAATCGGCCCGTCCGTCGCCATCGACGTCCATATCCTTGTCGACCCCACGCTCTCCGTCATCCAAGGACACGAAATCGCCACGGAAGTCGAAGTACGGCTTCGCGGCGAGTTCAAAAATCGCTGTTTTTTGAGCATTCATGTGGAACCCGGGGAACAGAAGGGAAATTCTTTTTTCAGTCGCTCATCCTGATCTGCGTCAAAGCGGCGGTCGGGTACGCGACCCAAATCGGCATGCCCGGATAGATCCCCATCTCGCGCGACGCGTCGAGCGAAATGCGCGATTTGATCACTCCGCCTGCCACATCCACAATCACGAGCGTGTCGCCGGATCCACCCTCCAGGATCAGCTGGACCACATGTCCGCGCAGAATGCGCACCGTGTCGTCCGGTTCGCGAGGAGGTGCCACGCTTAAAAATACGTCCGACGGATCGAAGATCGTCGCGGTACTCCCCTCGTACAGGAAATTCATGGGGCCGCGGCCGACGATGTGCCCGCCGTAAAGGCTTACGATATCCGTAGCCACCTCATACAGCCACGCGAGGTCGTGCGTGGAGACGACGAGCGTCGTGCCCCATTCGCGCACGGCCGCGAGCGCCGCTTGTTTGACCAAAATGGCGCTCAGCTCGTCGACGTTGGCCGTCGGTTCGTCGAGCAGCAGCACGCGCGGCCGAAGCGCCAGGCGCGTCGCCAGCGCGACGCGCTGAGCTTCTCCCCCGGAAAGTTGGAACCACGCCCGCCGCGCGAAGCGATCTGGCGAAAGCCCCACAGCTTCGAGCGATTCATGGATTCGCGTGCGCACGGCCTCTTTGCTTTTAAGCGACGGATCGCCGCGCAACGCGAGGCCGTAGCGCAGATTATCGTAAACCGAACGCCGCAGCAGATACGGCTCCTGCAGGAGCAGCGTCACGTCGCGCCGGACGGACGACTCACGCCCCTTGACAGACGTTCCTCCGTACAGAAGCTCCCCTTCGGAGAAGGGCTCCAGCAAAGAGAGGATGCGCAGCAGCGTCGACTTGCCGCTGCCGTTGGGCCCCACGAACCCCAGGATGCTTCCGCCTTTGACGGCAAGCGCGTCGATTTTCAAAACGACGCGCTTGCCGTAACGATGAACGAGATTTTTGATCTCGAACAAACTTACTTCTTCCTCTTCACTCCAAGCACCCAAAGCGACGCCGCGAAAATCAGCGCGGGAGCGACCGTTCCTGCGTTACAACCGCCGCTCGATCCACCGTCCGAACCGCCGCTCGTCACGTAGATCGTCTTCGTCAGGCCGTCGTACACGAATTCGATGCTGTCGCCCTCGGCGAGGTCCGCGATCGTGTACTCCGTCACATCGTCCGCGATAGCGAACTTGGACAGGTTCGACGTCGCCACGAAGTGCGACACGAACTGCGCGGACGTCCTCGTGCCCGCACGGACGATCACGATCTCCTTGGCGTCGAGCGCCGAGTTGTTGCCGACGTAGAGCTTCACCGGCGACGCGATGCCGGTGAAGTCAAAGCGCATCGTCGTGTTCTTCGAAGGATCGAAAAGGACACCCCGCTCCTCGCCCAGCCGGTCGACGAGCTCGAATCCGACGAGCCCCACCTCGGGCAGCAGCGGGATCTGGTGGACGGATGGAGCGAGCTTCTGCGCATCGAACGTGACCATGTAATCGAGGAAAGCGTCCGCGTTCGCCTTGATGTCGTTGCGCGTGATCAGGTACAGGTAGCGCGACACGGGGTATTTGCGCGACGGCGCGTATTTTCCGTTCACGGCCTGCGACGCCACGTTCAGGAAAGCGAGGTCGCCGGAGTCGCGCGAAGCGACGACATAGCTCGTGGCGTCGAACCCGATCGCGTTGTCCTCGGAAGCCACAAGCGGCGCCATGTCGCTTTTGCTGACGACCGTGCCGGTGTCCTGGCCGCCCTGGAGGACCCATTTCTTCCACATGATGTACTTGCCGTCGCTCGAGTCCGTCGTGTAAACCCGGATCGGCCGGTCCGCCCCGCCGAGCGCGCTCCAGTTCGTGATCTGCCCCGTGTAGATCTGATGCAGCTGCCCCAGCGTGATATTGCGGACGCCGTTCGCCGGGTTCACCAGCGCCTGCGTCGCGTCGATCACGAAGGGGATTTCCGAGAACGTGTACCCCTTGGCCCGGGCTTCCGCCAGCGCGTCGAGCACCTCCTGATCGTCGAGCTCCGCGAGCGACCAGGTCGACGTCGCGATGTCGACTTCCCCCGCCGCGAGCGCCTTGATGGCATCGTTTTTCTTCTGGCTCGTCACGGAGACGTCGAGCCCCGTCGCCTGGTTGAAGACCTTGGCCGCGTTCTGCGCGAACTGATAGCTCACGTCCGAGCCGCGCACGACCACATCCGCGGCGAAAGCGCCGGAAACGAGACAAACGAGCGACAGCGCGAAGACTAAAGCAGAGACCGTGATTTTTTTCATGCGCATTGAAAAACCCACCCTTTCACTAAAACCTTAAAGATTGCGGGCGCTGCCCGCACCCGGCAGGGAGCGGCGCTCCCTGCACCCGGCCTTACAAAAATCAAAAACAAAAAACATTTAAGCGGCGACCCTCCTTCTTAATAGAGATAAAAACGCATTGAGCAAAAAGGACATCAAAAGCAGCATGATCCCGAGCGCGATCCCGAGGGCGAAATCCCCCTTGCCGGTCTCGAGCGTGATCGCGGTCGTGATCGTGCGCGTGTGCCACTTGATGTTGCCGCCGAGCATCATCGAAACCCCCACTTCCGCGATGATCCGTCCATAGGCCGTGATCGCCGCCACGAGAACCTGAAAGCGGCTCTCCCAGAGGCTCGAAAGCGCGAGGTCGCGTCCGGAAGCCCCCAGCGTCATCAGCGTCTGCCGCAAGCGAAAATCCTGCCCCTCGATCGCCGAGGCCGTGAGCGCAACAACGATCGGAATCGCCAGGATCGTCTGGCCGATCGCCATGCCCGGAATCGTGAAAAGAAGCTGGTATTCACCCAAGGGACCGCGATTCGAGATGAAGGCGTAGACGATCAGTCCCACGACGACCGTCGGCAGCGCCAGGAGCGTGTCGACGATCGTGCGGACGATTTTTTTCCCCGGAAATTCGAAATAGCCGAGCAAGAAACCGAGCGGAAGTCCCGCCGCCAAAGACGCCGCCATGGAAAACGCCGTCAGCCGTAGCGTGACCGCAACCGTATTCCAAACTTCCTCATCGGTGGAGAAAATCAGCGAAAATGCCTGAAAAAAACCGCTCGCGATGTAGTCCAAAACGTACTCTCCCCGTTTCTTAAAAAAGGCCGCCAGTGCACGCGAAACGGGATTTGAGGCGCGCGGCGCGCACCCGGAAGGATCCCCTTTTCCGCAAATGGGAGACGGCTTCGTTTCCAAAACCGCCCTATCGGTTGCAATCCGTTCAAGGCGTTGCAACTTCGGGGGTTTTTGCCTATTGCACACAAACGCAATTATATTATCATGGTTCGCGGTATTTTTTCG
>JAVBRL010000109.1:0-11341 GCA_031547985.1 Synergistaceae bacterium | reverse complement strand
CAAGCGTAATCGGCGTAAAACTCCTGCCCCTCCCGCAACATGGGGCACGCGCCCAAGCCGGGAACACCGTATTCCGCAGCCAACTCTTGGTCAAACGTCTTTTTCAACACGGTGATTTTGCACTTGTTCACCTTTTTCCATCTCCTTTTTTTCAGAAATCCCTTAGCTTAGGGCCTTATGTTGATTGTACTCCTCCAGCGTTCCTTCGAACGTCCGCACGGCCCCATTTTCGACAATCAGCAGGCGGTGAGCGATCGCATGCGCGAGACGCCGGTCGTGCGTAACGACGAGCAGCGTACCGCGCCACAGCGACAGCAGCCTCTCCAGCTCCTGGGCCGTGTAGATGTCCACGTGGTTCGTCGGCTCGTCGAGCAGCAGCACGTTGAGGTTCGAGGCGAAAAGCCGCGCGTAGGCGACCTTGGCGCGCTCGCCGCCCGAGAGCACCCCGCACTTTTTGTGCACGTCGTCGCGCCGGATGCCCAGGCACGCCAGGATCGTGCGCACGTCCGACTCCGGCAAATCGGAAATCGCCCGCGCGTTTTGCAGCGCCGTCTTATCCAGTTCGAGCGCTTCGTGGTTTTGGTTGAAGTAACCGATGCGGGCGGAGGGAGCGACTTTCACGCCATCCGCGCCCGCGAAAATTTTATCGAGCAGCGTCGTCTTGCCGCTGCCGTTGGGTCCCAGCATGACGGTGCACTTGCCCGTGACAAGCTCGAACGACGCCTCTCGCAGCACGACGCGGTCGCCGAACGCGACGTTCAATCCTTCGACCCTCACGGCGGCGTGCGAGGCCACCGGCGACTCGCAGCCCAAGGCCATCTTGATCTCCGGCAAGTCACGCGGACGCTCTTTGGCCTCGAGCATCTCGGCGCGGTGCGAAACGGCCTTCGCCTTGGCACGCACCGCCCCCTGGGCTGCAAGCGCACGGTCCTTACCCGCGCAAAGCCGCGCGTCGCTGGCGCTCATCCCCTTGGGCGGGCGGTGCATGTTCCGCGCGCGTTCGTTCACCTTGCGAGCGGAGTCGTTCAGGCGCTTTTGCTCGCCTCGGTATTGATCGTACTCGAATTGCGCGAAGTCGCGTTCGCGCGCTTTCTGCTCGCGCCAGGCCGAAAAATTCCCGGGAAAAACGCGTAGCGCACCGCCTTCGAGCTCCCAGATTTCCGTGCAGACGGCATCCAAAAGCTCCCGGTCGTGCGAGACGAGTACAAGCGCCCAACTCCCCGCCAACAACTCGCGCTGCAATTTTTCGATCCCCGCCAGGTCGAGGTTCGTCGTCGGCTCGTCGGCTAAGAGCACGTCGGTGTCGCAGGCGAGCGCCTGCGCGATCGCGACGCGCGTCCGCTCCCCGCCGCTGGGCCGCGCCGACCGCTCCCCCTGTTCGGTCTCGAATAAAGAGGCAAGTTTCGCCCGGCGCGAAAAATCGCTTTGGTCAGGGAGTAGATACGCTCCGTCCTGCCGAATCACGGCCACGCGCCCCCTGCGCTCGACACGCCCGCCGTCCGGCTCGCACTCGCCGCCGAGCACGGCCAGAAGCGTGCTTTTTCCCGCACCGTTTTCGCCCACCAACCCCACGCGGCGCCCCGCCTCGAGCGACAGCGACTCGATATCGAAAATCGTGCGGTCTCCGTAACTTTTTCGAATATTCTCCGCACTCAAAACCTGTCTTGCAGACATGAAAAAAACACCTCCCGAAAAAGGGCAAAGCCCGTTCGGAAGGTGTTTTATACTTTGCGGCGATGATCATCGAAGCGCGACGCGCTCGAGGCAAACGAAAAACCGCATACCGACCGAACGGGCAGACACGACAAAAACATCAAACAGGCACCCTGTGGGGCCTCTCGTATCCGCTCTCGAGATTCGGTCGTCAGTTCTTCATTTCTAAGCATTCACCTCGCGGTACCTTTATTAGATCACACGTTCAAAGGGTAGCGGTTTGCCATGGAAACGTCAAGGTACGGGGGCTACTTGTAGTAAATATGGCACTTGTCCCACATTTTTTCGAAATCGGAGAGATACTGCTTCGACTTGATCCGATTCTTGTTGCCGATCATCGTGAGAAGCACCGTCAGGACACTCATCGCCGGAGCCACGCTGTCCGCGTAGGAGAGCAACTCGTTGTACACCTTGAGACAGTACGTCGCATTCTCCGCGAGCGGCGAATTCATGGAGTCCGTAATGGCGATCGTCTGAGTACCCAGATCGCGCGCGCATTGCAAAAGCTGGATCGTCGCCCTCGGATAGGGGGGGAAACTGATCGCGATCGCCACGTCGTCGGGCTTGGCGTAGACCATGCGGTCGAAGATGGGGCTGGACGTTCCATCGAGCGGGTAGACATTTTCCTTGATCCACGCGAGCGAACAGCTGAAATAGTGCGCGAGGCCGTATGCACTGCGCGAGCCGATCACGTAGACGCGGCTGGCCCCATCGATCACGTCGACGACGCTTTTCAGCAAATTCTCGTTCATCTCCGAAAGCGTTTTTTCGATGTTCTGCATGTCCGATTTCATCAAGTGCGAGGCAGTCTGCATCATGCCGCTTTGGCTCTCGTCCTGTCGGTCATCCGCGAGACGGTCTATTTGCGAGAGCTTGCCTCGAACGAGCTTTCGCAGCTCCCCCTGCATGTCCGCATAGCGGTCGAACCCCAGGAAACCGGAAAAACGGATCACTGTGGCATCGCTGACGCCGCTTTTGTGCGCGAGCTGCGTCGACGTCAAAAAAGCGGCATCTTCGTAATCTGCCAGGATACATCGTGCCACGAGTTTCTGTTTTTCGCTGAAATGAGACATGGCCCCCTGGATGGCTTCAAGCAATGTGCGGGTCATGACACCCCTCCTTCCATTTCCCATGAATGAATATTTTCACTGTGATTATATATATTCATGCAAAAGCGCGTCAAGCTGGGCATAAATCGAATGCAATGATATCTTTTTGATATTATAAATTTTATATACTGTCATCTTGAGAGCTTGACTGAATCGCCATGAAGAATATAATTCGACATATTGATGCTCAAAATGAATGTATTTATTCACGACAATCATTTTTTAGGGAGGAAAATCGCCATGCTCATCAAGGATATCCATGTCACCACCGTCGCCATTCCTTTGGACGATCCCAAGCGATTTGGATCGCGTTGCGCGCAGTTACGCTACTACACTCTTGTGGAGATCGAGACGCAGTCCGGCGTCAGAGGATGGGGATACTGCTGGGGCACTCCCGCGGTGAGCGCACTCGTCGAGATGTGCAAACCCCTTTTGATCGGGGAAGCGGCCACGGCGAGAACCCGCATCTGGAAAAAATTATACGACTCGCTCGCCGTGTGGGATCGTCGTGGGGTCACCTGCCGCGCGCTCGGCGCGATCGACGTGGCGTTGTGGGACGCGATCGGCAAACAAGCCGGCCTGCCGATTTACAAGCTGATCGGCGGATACCGCGACGAAGTGCAGGCCTACTACAGCGGGGGCTACTACCCCGTGTCGTGCGACACGGAAGCGAAGCTTCTCAAGTATATGGAACAGGATTTCGGCAAATACCGCGATCGCGGATTCAACGCATTCAAGATGAAAATCGGCGGATCAACCCCCCGGTTCGATATCCAGCGCGTCACCTTGGCCCGAGAGATCATCGGACCCGACGCGATGCTGATGATCGACGCCAACAACGCCTATGACGTAAAAGGCGCAGTGGCCTTCGCCCGCAGCGTCGAGAAATACGACATCGAGTGGTTCGAAGAACCCGTCGGAATGGACGACCTGACAAACTGCGCCACAGTTGCCGAACGCGTTTCGATGCCGGTCGCCATCGGTGAAAACCATTTCACGCGGTGGGATTTCAAGGAGATCATCGCCTACAAAGCGGCCTCCATCCTGCAGGGAGACCCCACGCTCATGGGAGGAATCACGGAGTGGCTCAACTTGGCGGGGGTCGCCGCGACGTACGGCATCGTCCTCGCCCCGCACTGGACGCATGATGTCAACGTCCACGTCGCTCTGGCACGCCCAGAAGTCAAGATCGTGGAGTATTTCGAAGCGGAAGCAGACGTCTTCAACGTGCAGAAGATCCTCCAAAATCCCGTGCTCGCGAAAAACGGCGTCGTTCGCGCCGCCGACGGCCCCGGTCATGGACTCGTCCTCGACGAAGCCGCCGTCGCAAAGTACCGTGTCTAATTCTAAAAAGATTAAAAAACTGGGGAGAACTCAAGAGCCCCACGCAATCCGGTAAGAAACAAAAAAATCGATCTTATATAAGGAGGAGATTTTCGTGAAAAAAATGATTCAGCTCGTTCTCGTCGCATCGTTCATCGCTATCGGTTTGCTCAGCCCCTCGGCCTCGCACGCCGCGACCCAAAAGTTGCTCATGGTCACCGGCGGAAGCGGAGGGACGTTCTACGCCCTCGGTTCGGTCATCGCCAACACGCTCAATAAACGCCTGCAGGGTATCGAAATCAGCTGCGTTTCGAGCGGCGCTTCCATCGAGAACATCAACCTCCTGAACGCAAACGAGGCGGATTTCGGCCTCGCGAACGCCGGAGCCGCCGGCAACGCGTGGAACGGGCGCCCGCCATTTAAGACCAAGTCGCAAAACTACCGGGCGATTGCCGTCGTCTATTTCGACGTGGTTCAGTTCGCCGTCACCAAGAAATCGGGCATCAAAACGTTCGCCGACATGAAGGGCAAGCGCGTCGGAACGGGGCCTGCGGGCAGTGGTGCAGCCGTCGTTTTCCAGGAACTCGCCGGCGTACTCGGTATGAACTACCCCAAGGATTTTAAAATCGACGCCTGCAGCTTCGCTGAAATCGCGACGAAAATGCAGGACGGGCTACTCGACGCGGGCACGAACTTCAGCGCCGTCCCTTCCGCCACGATCCTCGAACTGTCGTCGACGACGGACATCGACTGCATCAGCATCAGCGACCAAGAGCTCGCCGCGCTGCAAAAAGTGTCGCCATACTACTCGCGCGTTACCGTGCCGGCGGGAACGTATAAAAACATCGGAAAATTCGAGACGTTCGGCACACCGGCGATTCTCTTCTGCAAAACGAGCCTCAGCGACGACCTCGTCTACAAGGTCTGCAAGGAGTATTTCGCTGCCGCGCCTGAAATCGCCGCGGGGCACCAAGCTGGGAAGGACATTTCCCTGAAAAACGCCCTCGCCGGCATCACGACGCTCCTGCATCCGGGTGCCGTACGTTTCTACAAGGAAAATAACATCAAAATTCCGGCTGACATCATCCCGCAGCAGTAAACGATCGACCCGAAATAAAAGCTCCGTCCGCGATGGACGCTCCCGAGAAACGAACGCGGACGGGCTTTTATTTTCCAGATTTTCCATCTTCTACGAAAGGAGCATCCCCGTGAAAGAGACGCCTCATACAACGATTCATAACGAAAACCCAGACGGCCTGGCCGAAATCCTGCAAAAATACGATAAGGAGTCGTCGTTTCGCCCCCTGGAGGGCATCCCCGCGAAATGCGTCTTCGTGCTCGCAGTTGGCTGGTCGCTGTTTCAGCTTTACACGGCCATTTGGGGGACGTTTCCCTCGACGATCCAGCGTGCTCCACACCTTGGCGCCGCGATGATGCTCGCCTTCATGCTTTACCCCGCCCACGGGAAACCGGGGAAAAAGATCCCACTTTACGACTACTTTTTCGTGCTCTGCAGCTTTCTTTGTTCGCTGTATCACCTCGTGTTCTACGAAGACCTGCTGATGCGAATCGGGATCTACACGTTGCCAGACCTGATCGTGAGCGTCGTCGCAGTCGTCCTGCTGTTGGAGGCCACTCGAAGGGTTATCGGCCCCGTTATCGTTTCACTTGCCACGTTTTTTTTGTTTTACGGCGTCTTCGGCCAATATTTCCCTGGGTTCATGTCGCACGCCGGGCTTAGCTTCAAAAAGGTAATGACGTTCCAGTGGCTGGGTACGGAGGCCATCTTGGGAACGCCGATCTACGTCTCCTCGACGTTTATCTTCCTCTTTTTGGTTTTCGCGACATTCCTCAAAAACAGCGGCGTCGGGGACTGGATGACCGACCTGGCGCTCGCGACCTGCGGCGGACAAGTCGGCGGGCCGGCAAAAGCGGCCGTGCTGGCAAGCGCCTTGCAGGGGACGGTAAGCGGAAGCTCCGTGGGCAACACCGTCAGCACGGGGTCGATCACGATCCCCCTGATGAAACGCACGGGATACCGTCCGGAGTTCGCGGGCGCAGTGGAAGCCGCCGCATCCACGGGTGGGCAGATCATGCCGCCTATTATGGGCGCCGCGTGCTTTATCATGGTCGAGTATATCGGAGCTCCCTACTCGACAATCGCCCTCGCTGCTTGTATCCCCGCCCTGCTTTACTTCACGGGTATCTTCATGAATGTGCACTTCGAAGCTCTGAAAAACAATCTCAAGGGGATCCCCCAATCCGAACGTCCCCAGCTCGGTGCACTGATCCGCCGCGGTTGGTACAAGGTGCTTCCCATCATCGCGATCGTCGCGTTTCTCGTCATGGGCTTCACCGCCATGCGGGCCGCGCTGATGGGAATTGCGAGCTGCCTCGCCATCTGGATCATCGAGATCGTCCGCACGACGAAGACGTTTCACCTTGGTAATTTCTTCGTCAAATTGATCGGCACGCTCGAAGACAGCGCGCGCGGCGCCGTTTCGGTGGCCGTGGCGTGCGGCTGCGCGGGCGTGATCGTAGGCGTTATCATGCAGACGAGCCTCGGGCTCAAACTAGCGAGCGGCGTCGTCGACCTGGCAGGCGGCAACCTGATCCTCACAATGGTTTTCACGATGATCTGCTCGCTCATCCTCGGAATGGGCGTGCCAACGACCGCCAACTACATCATCCAGGCTTCCATCACGGCCCCCGCCCTCGTCGCCCTCGGGATCCCGCAGATCGCGGCGCATATGTTCGCGTTTTACTTCGGGATCGTCGCCGATATCACGCCGCCGGTGGCACTCGCCGCGTTCGCCGGCGCGGGAATCGCCAAAGCGAACCCCATGAAGACGGGTTTCATCGCGTTTCGCCTCGGGTTTGCGGCATACCTCGTGCCGTACCTGTTCGTCATGAACCCAATCTTGCTCTTCGTGCGTCCGGAAGGGGTTTCGGGTCTCGCATTCGCCCTTCATATGGCCGTGGCGATTGCGACATCCCTCGTGGGCATGGGCGGGATCGCCACCGGAATGACTGGGTTTTTCATCAAAAAATGCCACGCGTGGGAACGGATTTTGCTGGTCCTGGGGGGAATTTCCCTCGTCGATCCCAATTTAGCCACCGATGTCGTGGGAATCGCTCTGATCGCAGCGGTCGGCGCGCGACAATACTTCTCAGCCAAGAAAGAGCTGGCGACACCTCGAGCGGGATGAGGCAAAACCAAATAAAAAGCGCCCCGGTTCTCGCGCCGGGGCACTTTTTTATTCCGCTTCGGAGGGAGCGGTCCTCACTTAATCGAAACGACCGTGTAGCCGGCGTCCTCGACCGCTTTTTTGAGCGTTTCGTCCGATGTATCTCCCCAGGCCGAAAGCGTGGCCGACTTTTTTTCCAAATCGACGCGCGCCGAAACTCCAGGAAGCGCGTTCAGAGCTTTTTCGACTCGTCCAACACAGTGCTGGCACGTCATGCCTTCGATTTGGATTATTTTTTCCGTTTTTTCAGTTTTTTCCGCCATTGCGATCTCCTCCTTTTGAGATGGTTTTCGAATCGGTTTAAACAACTTGAGGCGCAGCGCGTTCGTGACGACGCAGACGGAGCTCAGGCTCATCGCCGCCGCCGCGAACATGGGGCTCAGCTTCCACCCCAGCCACGTGTAAAAAATGCCCGCCGCGAGGGGAATCCCCACCGCGTTGTAGAAAAACGCCCAGAAAAGGTTCTGCTTGATGTTCGCGATCACGGCTTTGCTGAGGCCAATCGCGTTCACGGCATCCAGCAGGTCACTTTTCATCAGCACGATGTCGGCCGATTCGATGGCGATGTCGGTTCCCGCGCCGATCGCGATGCCCACGTCCGCGCGGGCCAGCGCCGGCGCGTCGTTGACGCCGTCGCCGATCATCGCCACTTTTTTGCCCTCCGATTGGATTTTGCGGATCGCCTCCTCTTTGTCCTGCGGAAAAACCTCCGCCACGACCTGGTCGATCCCCATCTGGCGCCGGATGGCCTCCGCCGTTCGGCGGTTGTCGCCGGTGAGCATCACGACTTCGATCCCCATGCCTTTGAACGCGCGAATCGCCTCCGCGCTCGTCGGCTTGGCAACGTCCGCCAGGGCGATCAGGCCGAGCATTTTCGTGTCGTCGCAAAAAAACAGCGGCGTCTTCCCTTCTTGGGCGAACGCGTCCGCACGGTCGTAAAAAATTTCCAAATTATCGAATGTTTTTCCCTGCTTGACCAAACCCTCGATCATCCGCCGGTTGCCCGCATGAACCGTCATGCCGTTGACTCTGCCGAAAACGCCTCCGCCCTCGACCGCCTTGAAGTCGGCAGCGACGGAAAGCGTTATTTTTTCGGCTTCCGCCCGCTCCACGATCGCGCGCGCGAGCGGGTGTTCCGACAGATGCTCGAGCGAGGCCGCGATCTTGAGGAGTTCCGCGGGCAAAAATCCCTCCCGGGGCACGATGTCCGTCGCCTGCGGCCTGCCTTCGGTGACGGTCCCCGTCTTATCGAGCACGACTGTGTTCACCGCGTGCGCGACCTCCAGGGCCTCGGCCGATTTGATCAAAATCCCCAGCTCCGCCCCTTTGCCCGTTCCGACCATGATCGCCGTCGGCGTCGCGAGCCCCAGCGCGCAAGGGCACGAGATGACGAGCACGGCGATGCCGATCGAGACGGCGAAGGAAGCACCGTGTCCCAGGGCATACCACGCTAGGCCCGAGACGAGCGCGATGCCGATCACGACCGGTACGAACACGCCGCTGATCGTGTCGGCGAGCTTCGCGATGGGGGCTTTCGTGCTGTTCGCGTCCTGCACGAGCTCGATGATCTTCGCGATCGTCGTGTCCTCACCGACACGCGTCGCTTTGAAACGAAAATAGCCCGAGCGGTTCACCGTCGCGGCAATCACCTTGTCACCCGGCGCTTTTTCGACCGGCAGGCTCTCGCCCGTGTTGGCCGACTCGTCGACCGACGCCTGTCCGCCCGTTACGACGCCGTCGACGGCGATCGACTGCCCGGAGCGCACGATCAAAACGTCTCCGATGGCGACTTCTTCGACCGGCACTTCGAACTCCTGGCCGTCCCGCTCGACGACCGCCGTCTTGGGCGAGAGGTCGAGCAGTTTCGAAATCGCGTCGGACGTGCGGCCCTTCGAGCGCGCCTCCAGAAATTTGCCCACCGTGATGAGCGTCAGGATCGTGGCCGCCGACTCGAAGTACAGATCCATCGAATAGCGCGAGACGAGCGCCATATCGGCATGTCCGAGCCCGTAGCCGATCGCGTAAAGCGCCATCACCCCGTAGGCGACCGCCGCCGAAGCGCCGATCGCGATCAGCGAATCCATGTTGGGAGCGCGTTTGAAAAGCGCTTTGAAACCCACGGTGAAAAATTGGCGGTTCACATAGACGACGGGCAACGTGAGCAGGAACTGCGTCAACACGAAGACGGCGGCGTTCTCGTCGCCGTGGAAAAAACGCGGCAGCGGAAAACCCATCATGTGCCCCATGGAAACGTACATCAGCGGCAATAAAAACGCCACCGAAACTTCGAGGCGCCGGCGCAAACTCCGCGCCTCCTGTTCGAGTGGGCTCGCGAGGTCGGCTTTTTGCGATTTCGCGCCCGCTTTCGACGCGACGGGACTCGCGCCGTAGCCGCCGCTCTCGACAGCCTTGACGATCTCGGCGATGCCGGTGACGGAGTCGTCGTACTCCACCGCCATGCTGTTTTGCAATAGATTGACGCTGACGGACGACACGCCGGCGAGCTTGCGCACACTCTTTTCGACGTGCGCGCTGCAGGCGCTGCACGTCATCCCGGTGACATCGAATTTCTTTCGGACCACCGTCATAGCCATCATCCTCCAGATTCGATTCAAGAACTTTTTTTCGTAAGATCTATTTTACCGCGCGCGCTGCGTCGTCGATCAGCTCTTTTAAAACCGCGCACGCTTCGCAAGGATTTCCCCCCACGCACGCGAAAATCCGTTCGATCCTTTTTTTGTAATCAAGAGGTCTCCGCGGAAAGGTTTCGATCATGGCGACCGCTTTTTTTTCGTTGAGGCAGTAGCGCCCGTTGAGCGCGAAGAACGTCTGGTTAAGGGCGGACACCGCACGGACGACATGGGCGACGACATAATAAGTATCGCCTTTGTCCGCGTTCGCGGCGGCAAGCATATGCGAAAAACCCGCCTCGAACGAAAAAAGACGCACAAGCGCCTCTTTCAACTCGGGAGGATATGTTTTAGCAATCGCTTTGAGGCGGGCGACTTCGCCGGTGGCGTCCCATAAAATGCGGCATGCCGCCAGTTCGCCCCGGTACATCACGTCGACGTAAGCGTGAGGATGTCCCGGTTGATAATGCGCGGCAACAATCCCCTTTTGGCTTTCGCGGACGACGTTTTCGACGCGCGTGAAGTCTCTCAGGATCAAGTCCACGGGGCATCCGTCCACGGCGAGCCACCCTCCGCAGTCGACCCAGGGCCCCCACGAGCCCGGCGGCCCCACGAGGTCGCTTCGCCGTTCGTCGTCGAGTTCGCGCGCCGCACTGTTCAAAGCCCGCAGGTCGAGCCGTGACGCGTCGTAATAAAGCCCCACGTCGATGTCGGAGTCCGGCGTCGCGGTCCCGGTCGCACGCGACCCTCCCAACACGACACCCACAAGACCCGGCACACCCCGCAGCGAAGCGGAAATTTTTTGCAAAATGGCATCGGTCGCGTCCAACGAAAACCCTCCCCAAGCCGCACTCTTCGACAAGGCTGATTATAGGAATTATAGACTAGGGCAAGGTGCCAATAAAGCACAGATATTCATGTTATATACTTATTCACAGGAAAGAAAACCAAAAATTCGCACTCAAGGAGGATCAAATATGATCGACAAGGATACCTGGATGGCGGAGCTCATCGAAAAGCTCCGCGCGACGTTTCGCGAACGACTTCTTTTCGTAGGCTTGCAGGGGAGCTATCTGCGCGGCGAGGCGACGGAGCGTAGCGCTATCGACGTCTTGGTCGTGTTGGACCACCTGGATGTGGAAGACCTCTCGGCCTATCGATCCGTGATCGCTTCCATGCCGCAAAGCGACAAAGCTTGCGGTTTCATCGCCGGGAAACAGGAGCTCGCCCACTGGCCGAAATATGAAATCTTTCAACTGGCACAGGAGACGGAAGAACACTTTGGCAACCTGGCGGAGCTTTTGCCGAGCGTCTGCCG
>JAVBRL010000049.1:0-4427 GCA_031547985.1 Synergistaceae bacterium | reverse complement strand
ATGCCCCAGAAACACCCCAATGTCGGCTTCGTCTTCACCGTAAAGCCGGTTGAAAAAACAGGATTCCTCGCCCGTGTGGCACGCGGGGCCTGCGGGGTCGACGATGGCGAGCAGCGTGTCGCTGTCGCAATCGGCGCGAAGTTCCCGCAGCGTCATGAAGTTGCCGCTCGTGGCGCCCTTGTGCCACAGCTCGCGGCGCGAGCGGCTCCAGAAGACGAGCTGTCCCTTTTCAAGCGTGAGATCCAAGGCCTCGCGGTTCATCCACGCCATCATGAGGACCTTTGCGGAAAGTGCGTCCTGCACGACGACGGGGATCAGGCGGTCGCCATCCAGTTTCAGCGAGTCGATGGAGATCGTCTGCATGGGTGTCACTTGCCCCCTTTCACGGGAGCGACTTCGATGCCTTGCTGGGCGAGGTAAGCCTTGAGCTGGGGGATTTTGATCTCGCCGAAGTGAAAGACCGAGGCGGCAAGCCCCGCGCTCGCTCCCGCACGTGCGGCCTCGGCGAAGTGTTCCATCGTGCCAGCTCCGCCGGAGGCGATGATGGGCAGCGCCGTATGGGCGCGCAACGTCGAGAGGAGCTCGAGGTCGTAGCCGTTTTTCGTGCCGTCCCGGTCGAGCGCTGTGGGCAGGAACGAATCAATCCCCATGTCGTGCGTCTGCCACACCCACTCCATAAGGTCCATGCCCGTGCTCGTCTTCCCCCCATTAACCAGGACTTCCCAGCGTTTGAAGGAATCCGGCGAAGGCGCTTCTCGCACGTCGATCGCGAGGACGACGCGCCCGGGGCCCAGGATGCGGGCGCATTTTTCGAGGAAGTCGGGGTTTTTGACGGCCGCCGAGTTGATGCCGATTTTGTCCGCTCCCAGGTCGATCAGCTCCTGAGCGGTTTCGAGCGAACTGACTCCTCCGCCGACCGTGAAAGGGATTTTTCCGCCGATAACGGACGCGACGCGCTCGACCCACTCGCGTTTCGTGGAGCGCTTGTCCGTCGTGGCGGCGATGTCCAAAAAGACGAGTTCATCGGCTCCCGCTTCCATATACGCCCGCGCGAGTTCCGAAGGGTCGCCCGCGTCTTTGAGGTCCACGAAGCGGACGCCTTTTACGACACGTCCTTCTTTGACGTCGAGGCACGGAACGATCTTAAACATCGAGGGCCTCGAACGCCTGTCGCAGTGAGAAGCGTTTTTCGTAAAGAGCCTTGCCGATGACGGCAGCTTCGAGTCCCAGGTCGCGCAGGTTCGCGAGATCGTCGATCGACGCGATTCCGCCCGCGGCGACAACCCGGTAGTCCGGCACGAGTGGGCGGTAGAGGTCGAGGTCTGGGCCGGAGAGCATGCCATCGCGATTGACGGCCGTCACGAAAAAAAGCGAGTAGCCGACTTGACGGAATTCCTTGAGGACGTCAGCGGGCGAGGTTTCGATCGATGACTTCCACCCCTGGGTGGCGACGCGTCCTGATTTGACGTCGACGCAAGGAAGAATTTTTTCTTTGAAGCGCACGTAAAGGTGGGTCGGAGTTTCGGGGGCGTCGTAAAGCAGGCTGCCCGCGAGCGCGCGGCTGATCCCCGCGTCGAGGCAGGAGGCGATGGCGTCTTCGTCCCTCAGCCCGCCGCCGTATTGGAGAAAGAGGCCAAGCCCCGCGATCTGTTCGGCGATCCCGAGGTGGCATGGCCTGCCCGCCTCGGCGCCCTGCAGATCGATGACGTGCAGGTGGGTGCACCCCTCATCGCGAAAACGCTTGGCGATATCGAGCGGGTTGGCCCCGTAGAGGGTCTGCCGCTCGAAGTTTCCCTTGAGCAGGCGGACGACCTGACCTTCGTAGAGATCAATGGCCGGGAAGAGGATCACAGCCACACCCCCTTGCTGCTCGGGTTTTGATTTTCCGCGGCCGGGACGAGCGCGGCTTTCAGCGCGCGCCCAAATCCTTTGAAGACGGCTTCCGCCGCGTGATGGCTGTTGTCGGCCGCAAGCAGGGCGATGTGGAGCGTGATGTGTCCGGAACGCGCCAAGGCGCGGAAGAATTCCTCGACGAGCTCCATGTCGTACCCCCCGCACGTTGGAGTGGAAAACGCCCCTTTCCAGTGAAGAGCGCCGCGTCCGCTGAAGTCGAGCGCGACCTGGGCGAGCGATCCGTCCATCGGCAGCAGGCACCAGCCGTAACGCTCGCGGGGCGTTTGGCGGGCGAGTTCGCAAATCGCCTGTCCCAAAACGATCCCAATGTCCTCCGTGAGGTGGTGCGCGTCGACGTGAGTATCGCCTTCCGCCACGATCTCGATTCCAAGCTGCGCGTTGTGGCACAGGAGCTCGATCATGTGCGTCAAAAAGCCGCATTTTTCGATGCGGATGCAGTGCCCCTCCCCCGGATGGTCGATGGCGACGAAGACGTTCGTCTCCTTCGTCTTGCGTTCCAGGCTGATCGTCATGAAGTCCTCTCCCCTTTATGATTTCATTTCGTGTCGTTTTTTATTGGCAAACCGCGCGCAGGGCGTCGGAGACGCGCACGATTTCCTCCCAGCGCAGCTGAGAGGCGGCGAAACTCGAGACGAGCCGCAGCGATACCGGCATAATTTCCTCGATGATCACGAGGCCGTTTGCCTTCAAGGTTCCGCCGGTTTGAACGATGTCGAGAATGCAATCGCTCAAATGCAACGCGGGGGCGAGCTCCACCGATCCGTGTAAATGGAAGATGCGCACCTGCGCCCCACGTGAAGCGAAAAATTTTTCGGTCGTCCGCAGGTATTTTGTTGCGACGCGCAGTCCCATCAAGTCCGCTTCGGCGCCGGCAAAGCGTTCTTTCATTGCCTCGAAGCCGGCGATGCACATCGCGCAGCGTCCTTTGCCCGTATCGAGCAGTTCCATGAGTTCGACGCCGGCTTCGCCGGTGACGTCGCTGCCCACGAGGGCCAGGTCGGCAGCTCCGTAGTGCACGAGCGCGGGAATGTCCGTCGGTTTCGACAGAAGCCACGAGATGTTTCCTTCTTCGATCACGAGGTTTCGTCCGGGTTTTTTGAGCTTTTCGACGGAAAAGCCTGCGGCTTCGAGAAGTTCCACGCATTCGTCCAACAGGCGTCCGGTGGGAAGGGCGAACGTCAACATGGCGCCGCCTCCCCGCAAAAATTGTCGAGATCGGTTGTGCGCCCGCCCTTGAGGTCGTGAGCCTGCGCGCCGGGGTAATCGATCCACCAGGCGTATCCGCGCCGGATGGCGAGTTCGCGCGACGCGGCGGGATCCATCTGCCAGCTGAGCTCGAAAGCGACATCCTTTTCGCGGAGCTTTTCGGCGTATTCGAGGGGAGCGTTGCACGGGCCGGAGCCGCACCAGATCATGGCGAGCGGCTCGCGCGGCGTCGTGCGGCACGCACGCGCCAGTTCGAGCAAGTTGAGTCCGAACCCCACAGCCTGTCCCGGCAGGCCCAGGCTCGTCAAGAGCTGGTCGTAGCGTCCGCCGCTTCCGAGCGCCGGTCCCGAAGGGGAGGCGTACGCGCGGAAGATAGGGCCGCTGTAGTATTCAAGATCGAGCGTGAAACCCAGGTCGATGCGGATGCGGTCGGCGTACCCCAGCTCTTCCATGCAGCGGCAGACCCCTTTGAGCGCCCCCAGCGAGATTCGGTCACCCAGGATCTCCTGCGCGCGTGCCAGCACGCCGGGGGTTCCTTTCAGGCGCGGCAGCTCCGTCAGGATCCTGCGGTCCGCTTCGGCGAGGTGCGCCTCTGCGAGCACTTGCTCGTATTTGACGAAAGAGCCCTCGTGCAACGCCGAGATGAGCTGCTTGCTCAATGCGGGGGCAAGCGGGCTCAAGAGCCCCGAAATGACAGAGGCGTCTCCCAGGACGATCAGGGAGCGTTCGATCCCCAAACGATCGAGCGCCCGCAAAAGCAGCGAGAGGACCTCCGCGTCGGCTCCTTCTCGTTCCCACCCGAGCAGTTCGATGCCGATCTGGTTTTCTTCGAGGTTTTCCTTGGGGAACTTCGGTGTTCCGAAAATTCGGTCCGCGTAACACAGCCTTAAGGGGAACTCTTCCCGCGTGTGATGCGAGAACAGGTAGGAGACGGCTGAGAACGTGATGTCCGTTCGCAGGGCGCAAGCCTCTCCAAAGGGAGAGTTGACGGAGAGAAGGCGTTCCGTGCGGGGCCCGCGAAGATGTGCCCATACTTCGTCCAGCAGCTGAAACTCGGCGGGACTGAAAGGACGATAACCATAAGCGGAAAAGAGCTGCAGGCATTCGTTGCGGCAGTGCTCCAAGTGCCGAGCGAGCTCCCCTCCGATATTGGCGCAACCTTTGGGTGTGCGTGGCATAGTTGTACGGCGAGCCTCCTTCGTTGTCGGTTGGATTCATGTTATCATGCTACATGCCGGTTGCACAGTGAAGGGGGGGAGAATCGTGTTTTTGGAAAAAGCCAAAGAGGTGGACGGATTGATCTTCGA
>JAVBRL010000211.1:0-7406 GCA_031547985.1 Synergistaceae bacterium | reverse complement strand
AATTGCCATTTTTTCTTTTCTGTGGTCATTAATTTTTCACTCCTTTTCAGCGTTTTGTTTTTCGTTTCGCCGAAAAACGGTAACGGCGATTTACGCGCACTTGCGTGCGTGTTCTTTCGCCACGGCCATCATCAGTTTGATGCGGTTGAGCTGGTTCGTGCTGCTCGTGCTGGGGTCGAAATCGAGCGCCGTGATGTTGACGGCGCGATAGCGTTCGCGTAGCGCCTTGGCGACTCCCTTGCCCGTGATGTGGTTGGGGAGACAGGCGAAAGGCTGCACGCAGACGATATTGGAGACGCCCGATTCGATCAGTTCGACCATCTCCGCCGTCAACAGCCATCCTTCGCCGGCCTGGTTGCCGAGCGATACGAGCGGGGTCGCTTTGTCCGCGAGATGCGAAATCGGAACGAGATCGCCGAACCGGCTTCCCGCGAGCGCCTTGCGGACGGGAGCCTGAGTCCATTCGATGAGGCGTTGCCCCGCCATGCCTACGAGATAGGGGGCCAGCTTGCCCGCGAGATGTTTTCGGTTGAACTGCTCGCTGTGCAGGCAGTAAAGCAAGAAGTTCGCGAGGTCGGGGACGATGGCTTCGCCTCCTTCTTGCTCGATCGTTTCGACGAGCTGGTTGTTCGCGTCGGGGTGGAATTTGACGAGAATTTCCCCCACGATGCCGACGCGCGGTTTATTGTCCGTATCGCACACCGGGATTTCCGAAAAATCGCGGACGATGCGCGCGGCGTTTTGGCAGAAACGGTTGTAATTGCCGTCGTGGACGTTTTGGGCGGCTCGTTCGGACCACGCTTCGTAAAGTGCCTGCGCGGAGCCGCGTTTGACTTCGTACGGGCGCGTGCGAAGCATGACGCGCATGAGCAAGTCGCCGTAGTAAAGCCCTAACGCCGCTCGTTTGACGAGGTCGAAACTCACCGGCAGCGGGATATTACGTTCCGAATCCATGCAATTCGCGAGCATGATCGGCGTCTGCCCGAACCCGGCCTCATCGAGAGCTTGTCTCATGATCGAGACGTAATTGCTGGCGCGACACGATCCTCCTGTCTGCGCATAGAAACACGCGGTGCTTTCCAGATCGAAGTTTCCCGACTTGAGGGCCGAGATCATCTGCCCGGTAACGACCATGGCCGGATAGCAGGCATCGTTGTTGACATAGCGCAAGCCCTCTTCGATGTTTTCCTGCGTGGCGCGGGGAAGGACGTGCAAGTCGTAGCCGCAGGCCGAGAAAGCGGGTCGCAGGAACTGGAAATGATACGGTGAAAGTTGAGGACAGAGGATCGTTTTCACCGTCTCCGCTTTGATCCGATCCGTTTTTTCCGCCTGTGCGGGGCGTTGGGCGGGCATGTCCGCCGTCACTTGTCGGGTCTTGCGGCGGCGCTCGGCGACCTGCGCGAGCAGCGACCGGATGCGGATGCGCACCGCTCCATTATTCCACCCTTCGTCGATCTTGATCAACGTGGAGGCTTTCCCCTGTTTTTTCAGGATCATCGCTACTTGTTCCGAAGTGACGGCGTCGAGCCCGCAACCGAACGAAACGAGCTGAACGAGCTCGAGGTTTTCGTTTTGCGAGGCGACCTGCGCCGCGCGGTAAAGCCGGGAATGGTAACTCCACTGGTCGATCACCTGCAAAGGGTTTGGCTCTTTGCGCTGCGGCGCTTTCGCGAGGTGTGCGACCGCTTCTTCGGGGATGACGGCGACGCCGAAACTGTGGATCATCTCGGGAATGCCGTGGTTGATCTCGGGGTCGAGATGGTACGGATGCGTCGCGAGGATGATTCCTGTTCTTCCCGTTTGGGCAATCCGCTCGAGGGCGCGTTCCCCTTCCCGTTCGATATCGCTTTTGCAGCGGTTTCGTTCGAGATCCGCCGCGCGCAACGCTTGCGCGATCTCTTTGGGGGAGATCCCGACCATCCCGCTCTCCTCGAACATTTTTTTCATCGAAACGGCGAGTTTATCGAGGTCGTTCAAGTTGATGTAGGGGTGCAGGAAGCGCACGTTTTTTTCGCGCAGCGCGTCGACGTTGAGCGAAATAAGGTCGGGGTAGCCGGCGACAACGGGACAGGTGAGGTGGTTGTCCGCGTTTTCGAACTCGAGGTGCTCGTAGGCCACGCAGGGGTAAAAGATCGTCGAAACGCCCTTGTCGAGCAGGTTGAACACGTGTCCGTGCGCGAGCTTCGCGGGGTAGCAGACCGTCTGCGAGGGGACCGTGTCCGTTCCGCGCGCGCAGAGCTCCTTGTTCGATTCGTCGGAAAGCGCGACGCGAAAACCCAACTGAGTGAAGAACGTGAACCAGAACGGATAGTTTTCATACAGATTGAGCGTCCTGGGAATACCGATTTCGCCCCGCGGGGCGTCTTGCGACTCTAGCGGCGTGTAGTCGAAAATGCGCCGGTATTTGTACGTGAAGACGTTCGGCAGCAGCTCCTCATCGGGGGCCTTTTTTACCGACGCGGCCCGCTCGCATCGATTCCCCGTGACATAGGAGCGTTCTTGATCGAAACGGCTCACGGTGAGAAAGCATTTGTTGCCGCAACCGCCGCATCGGGTCGTTGCGACCTGCGCCTGAAAGCGTTCGAGTTGGTCGCGCGAAATAAGCTTCGAGCCGTTTCCGTCGTACTGCTCCCTGGCGATGAGCGCGGCGCCGAAAGCGCCCATCAGCTCGGCGATATCGGGGCGGACGACGTCGCGTTTCAGGCAGAGCTCGAACGCGCGAAGCAGCGCGTCGTTGCGGAACGTCCCCCCTTGGACGACGATACGCCGTCCCAGCTCTTTGGGGTTGCGGATCTTGAGGACCTTGTAGAGCGCGTTGCGCGCGACGGAGTAGACGAGTCCCGACGAGATGTCGGCGACCGAGGCTCCCTCTTTTTGCGCCTGCCGGACGCGCGAGTTCATGAAGACGGTGCATCTCGAACCCAGGTCCATCGGGGTTTGCGACTGGAGTGCCGCAGCGGCGAATTCTCCGGCGGAGAGCTCGAGCGACGAGGCGAACGTCTGCAAAAACGAACCGCACCCCGAGGAGCACGCTTCGTTGAGAACGACCCGGTCGATGCGCCCCTCTTTGATCCAGATGCATTTCATGTCCTGCCCGCCGATATCGATCACGAAATCCACGCCCGGCAAAAATGCGGCGGCAGCTTTCGCATGAGCGACGGTTTCAACTTCGCCCCGGTCGACGCCGAGCGCGCTTTGAATCAGTCCCTCGCCGTAACCGGTGACGGTGCTCGAAGCGATGACGGCGGTTTCCGGCAGTAGCCCGTAAAGCTCCTTGAGAATGTCGATCGTGGTTTTTAACGGTGTGCCCTCGTTGCTTCCGTAACGATGGTAGAGGAGTTCCCCGCGTTCGCTCACGAGCGCAGCCTTCGTCGTCGTGGACCCGACGTCGATACCCAAAAAGCAGTTTCCGCGATAGGTCGAAAGGTCGCGACGCGGAACACAGTCCGTCGCGTGACGTTCAAAAAAGTCGCGTTTGTTCGCCGCGCTCTCAAAGAGCGCTGGGAGCGGTTTTTCGAATTTACGTGTCGCTTTTGACGTGAGGAAGGAGCGGGAGCACTCTTCGAGCGAAAGCAGCTGTTCGGTTTTTTTGCTGATCAGCGCGGCGCCCATAGCCACGAAGAGATGCGGCTCCTTCGGGACGACGGCTTCGTCCGGAGTGAGGCGGAGCGTCTGGATAAAGCGTTCGCGCAGTTCGGAGAGGAAAAAAAGCGGTCCTCCCAGGAAAACGACCGTTCCTTTGATCGAGCGTCCGCAAGCGAGGCCTCCGATCGTCTGTTCCACGACCGCCTGGAAGATCGAGGCGGCGATATCCGACTGAGAGGCGCCGTCGTTGATGAGCGCTTGAATATCGGTCTTGGCGAACACGCCGCACCGCGAAGCGATCGGGTAGATCGTGGTGTGTCCCTTGGCCAGTTCGTTCAGGCCCGCCGCGTCCGTCTGGAGCAGTGTCGCCATCTGGTCGATGAACGCTCCCGTGCCGCCGGCGCACGTCTCGTTCATGCGCTGATCGGCGCCCCCTTCGTCGAGGAACGTGAGTTTGGCATCCTCGCCTCCCAGTTCGATGCAGACGTTGACCTTCGGCAGGAAGCGGTTGACCGAGTGCGTGCAGGCGATCAATTCCTGCGCAAACGGGATCTCGAGCTCCTCAGCGAGGGATATCCCGCCCGACCCGGCGATCGTGGCGGTAAAGGAGCTGCTTGAAAAATGTTCATGCACCTCACGAAGAAGTTTTTTCGCGACGTTGCGTATATCCGAGAAATGGCGACAGTAACGACTCAAGAGTATATGGTCCCGCGAATCGAGAACGACAGCTTTCGCGGTCGTCGACCCAATGTCGAGCCCGAGGTGGAGTGCTCCCTGCATGTCTTCCCCTTCCTTTTCCTTCGATACCAATCGGAAATTGTCCCAAATGACGAACGGAGGAAAACGCGTCGATCATCGCGGCTTCGTTCGGACAAAACGGACAATATAGAAGAAAAGTGTCGGTTAGGGTCGTGCTAAGGGAGAATTTATTCCAGCAGGGGGAGGTTCTGTTGCAGGAAAAGCGGGTGCGGCGCCGCGGCTTCACGAGGCGCGGCGATGTAAGAAACGGCGGCAGTCGCCGCGGAAATTGCGTAGGCTGAAGCGACGGCGAGCGTCAGAAGAAGCGAGTTCGCGGAAACGCCTCTGCGGGAGAGGTAGTAGGAACTGTCCTCGTACCCCGGTTTCCCGGAGAGGATGACCCCTTTGTCCCTCACGCCTTCGCTCAAGGGGACATTTTCCGTGTAATGGACCATGGGGAGGGAGACGAAGAACGTGAAGAAGATCAGCGCGCACAGCCCAAACACCATCGGCGCGGCGCAAAGAATATTGCCCCGTGCCTTGTTCATCATGCGATACAGGCTATATGTGCGCGACATCGTTTCACCTCCCATACTTTTATACTTTTGACATTTTACTCTCGAAAGGGCTTTTTCGCCAAGAGGGTAATTCATCATAAAAGCGAAAAAGCCCATCGATACGCAATCTGCGCGTTTCGACAGGCCTTTGCCGGATCCCTCGTGCGCCTTGAAGGCGCAATCACATTTTTAGCCGATCAGGTCTTGAACGCGATCGGCGTTGAGGTTGGCCTGTGTCTCGTACGCTTTGGACGGATTGGCCGTGACCGCTTTGCGCGTCTGGGCAAGCAGATCCATCGCGGACTGCAGGTCCGTGATGCGACGTCCTTCCGGAATAGAAGCGACGATCTCCGCTACGGAAGGCTTGACGTCTTCCGTCAGGGCCGGCTTTTTGTTCTCGGTTTTTTGTGCGTGCTGCGCGCTCTCCTTGCGCGAGGCGATCTTCGCGTCTGCGTCGTTGACGTTGTTCGTAGCGATTGCGCTGATGATTGCGGGATTGTTCTCGATTCTCATGGCGAATTCACCCTCCGTGATCCGTGTGATCGAATTTCGTTCGCGATTTCCTGCTAACAGTTTCGGCCTTCGCCGCGAAAAACTTTATCGCTCGCGAAAAAATCGAAATCACATTTTTTGACTCCATGAAATCTATTTGGCGTAACGTAGCATGTCTGACGGAAAAATACAAGGGTAGAAGAAGGAAAAAAAGGTTCCCCATTCGCGGGCGAATCGAGTAATATTATGAACATGGTGCAACTCAACTCATAAGGAGGGGCTTTTTGAATGCGTAAACTGGTTTTGGCTGTGCTCATCTGTTTGTTTGCGGTAAGCGGCGCTTTTGCGGCGGACGTGATCAAGATCGGAGTCTACAATTGCCTGACGGGGCAGAATGCATTCGGTGGACAGCTCGAGCTCGAGGGGACGCAGTTGGCGCATAAGGAGTTCCCCACGGTTCTTGGGAAGAAAATCGAACTCGTTGTCGTGGACAACAAGTCCGACAAAGTGGAAGCGGCCAATGCGGTAACCCGCTTGATCGAAAAGGATAAAGTCAACGCCATCATCGGGACGTACGGTTCGTCGCTCGCCATGGCGGGCGGAGAAGTCGCCGAAAAGGCCGGCATTCCCGTCATGGGGACGTCGTGCACGAACCCCCTCGTCACGCAGAACAAGAAGTACTACTTCCGCGCCTGCTTCATCGACCCCTTCCAGGGCGCCGGTGCGGCGGCCTATGCGTACCGCAACCTCAAGTTCAAAAAGGCGGCCCTCTTGATCGACGTCGCCAACGACTACAGCGTGGGCTTGGGCAACTTCTTCAAACAGGCGTTCACGAAAATGGGCGGACAGATCGTCTCGGAGATGAAGTACCAGTCCGGCGATCAGGACTTCACGGCGCAGCTGACGGAGCTGATTTCGAAAAAGCCCGATATCGTCTTCCTGCCGGCGTACTTCGCCGAAGGCGCCATCGTGTTGAAGCAGGCCAAGGAGCTGGGGGCGACGTTCCGCTTCATGGGCGGCGACGCGATGGACAACCCCGAGGTCGTCACGCTCGGCGGCGACGCGGTCGAGGGCTTTCTGCACACGACGTTCGCGTACGACCCCAGCATGAAGGACATGAACCCCGTGGCCAAGAAGTTCACGGCCAGCTGGAAAAAAGCCCACCCCAACAAGGATCCGAACGTCAACGCGGCGTTGGGGTACGATTCCTATATCCTGATCATCGATGCCATCAAGCGGGCGAATAGCGCCGATCCCAAGAAGATCCGCGACGCGCTCGAGAAGACGAAGGACGTCCCCACGGTCACCGGCATGACGACGCTTAACGCCAGCCACGACGCCGAAAAAGAGCTCGGCATCGTCGAGATCAAAGGCGGCAAGAAGCTCTTCATCGGCACCATCAAGCCGTAAGGCGTTTTTCGCGCGGGGCCCGAATTTCGGATTTTGAGGATTCGGATGGGTTTAGAGTCTCAATAGCAGACGAAAGGGCAAGAGGGAGGGCGCGCCTTCCCTCATTGCTCTTTTTGTTTTTTCTCTGGAGGAGCCTTTCTTGAGCCTGAATATGTTCGTGCAGCATTTCATCAACGCGCTCGGTCTCGGCTCCCTGTACGGGCTGATCGCGATCGGGTACACCATGGTGTACGGCATCCTGCGCCTGATCAATTTCGCCCACGGGGACATCTTCATGCTGGGGGCCTATTTTGTTTTCTTTGCGACGATCCAGTACAAACTCCCCTGGATCTTGGGCGTGCTGATCGCTATCGCGGGAGCGACCGTGTGCGGCTTGCTGGTCGACCGGATCGCCTATCGCCCGCTGCGCAGCGCGCCTCGCATCTCCGCTTTGATCAGCGCGATCGGAGTCTCGTTTTTCATCGAGAACCTCGCGGTCGTCGTCTTCTCGGGCATGCCGCGTCCGGTCGTGCAGCCGCCCCTTCTGATGAAGGCCATGTCGGTGGGGCAGATACGGCTCGTTCCGTTGGGGCTTTTGGTGCCCGCGATTTCGTTCGTTTTGGTGGCGGGCCTGTTGTGGGTCGT
>JAVBRL010000202.1:0-9603 GCA_031547985.1 Synergistaceae bacterium | reverse complement strand
CGTGACGAGCGCGTCGACCACTTCGCCCGGCGTCGTCACACAGTGGACGCGATCGGTGACGCACGGGATGCGTCCGCGCATGAGCGGCTGCGCGATGATCGTAAGCCCCGCCCCGGCCGCCGTGTCCTGATGTCCGCCGATGCCATGCAGCAGAGCTCCGTCTGCTTCCGTGTTCACATTGGCGTTGAAATCGCAGTCGAGCTCCGTCGCCCCAAGAATGACCACGTCGAGCATGTTGACGGCGGCGCCGCCGTTCCACGGGTTGGCGTAGCAATCCGCCGAAATTTCGATTTGGCGCGGGTCGAAACCTATCGACGCCACGGCATCATGATCAAACGACTGCACGTCGAGCAGCTTCTGCAACAAGCCCTCTTTCAGCAGGTCGACGAAATAGCCGGTGATGCCGCCCAGGCCGAAGCTTCCCTTGATGTTGCGGCGCAGCATCGCCTCCTTCATGAAGGCCGTCACGGCGAGGGGAATGCCGCCCGCCCCGGTCTGGAAGCTGATTCCCTCTTTGAAATACGGAGAAGCCTCGATCAACGCCGCCGCGTATTTGGCGATCAAGAGGCGCAGGGGGTCACGCGTCACACGCGTCGTGCCCGAGACGATCCCCGCCGGGTCGCCAATGCTCTCGACGCACACGACGAAGTCGGCGTACACCTGGGGGATCGAGATCGGCGCGATCGGGTAGGGTTGGAGGTTGTCCGTGATCGCGACGACGCAATCCGCGTACTGCGCGTCCGTGTGGGCATAGCCCAGCGAGCCGCACGCCGATTTGCCGCCGACGCCGGAGAGGTTGCCGTATTTATCGGCGCAGGGAGCCGCGATGAACGCCACGTCGATGTGCACGTCACCCGAGATGACCGCCCGCGGACGCCCGCCGTGGCTTCGCAGCACGACCGGAACCTCCATGCCGCCCTCGGAAACCATCTGTCCGATCGGGCCGTTGACCGACCCCATGATCCGGCGGATCACGCCACTTTTGATGTACTCGATCAATTTTTTGTGCACGCCGAAAAGCGCGGTCGGAAAGAGCGTAAGGTCTCGGATACCCATTTTCGCGCACGCGTCAATCACCTGATTGACGACGAAGTCACCGTTTCGCAGATGGTGGTGGAACGAGACCGTCATGCCGCTTTTAAGCCCCGAGGCGCTGATGGCCGCCTCGATATCGCGCACCGTTTTGTCTGTGCAGTCGGGCGCGACGGCACGCAACCGTGCCCCCGCCTTCGTTCCTTCAGGCTTGCGGGCAAAAGCTCCCGCGAAGGGAATCGTCTTGCCGTACCCGGGGATGTCGCCGGGGATCATTCTGGAACACGCATTTTTAATGTCCGCCACGGTCAATTCGCCTCCTCTTGAGCGACTCCGGCTCGCACAAGGACGTATTCAGCCCGCTTGACGACGGGGACGTCGACCATCCGGCCGTCGACCGTAACCGCTCCCAGCCCCTTTTTAGCCGCCTCCCGGGCCGCCTCGACGATGCGTTTGGCCTGGTCGACCTCTTTTTCCGACGGATCGAAAACCTGGTGCACGATCGGGATCTGGTTCGGGTGGATGACGCTTTTGCCGTCGAACCCGAGCTGCTTGATGAACTCCGTCTGCTTGCGCAAGCCCTCGTCGTCCGCCGCGCGCGGGTAGACCGTGTCGAGCGCGTCGACTCCGGCTGCACGCGCAGCCACCACAAGCATGCGGCGGGCCCACTCGAGCTCCGTCTCCTCGAGCGACCGGCTCGTCTTCAAATCCGCCACGAGGTCCTCGCCGCCCGGGATGATCGCGGCGACGCGCGGCGACGAGCACGCGATGTCGTACGCGTTCCAAATCCCCTTGGCCGTCTCGAGCAGACAGAAAATTTTCGTGCGGCCGACGGGCAACCCCGCTTGCGCCTCGAGCTTCGAAAGCTCTTCGTCGAGCGTCTTCACCGTCTCGGGTGTGTCGACTTTCGGCGCGCGGACACCGTCGATCCCCAATGGGACGACGGCTCGCAAATCGTCACGCCAAAACTCCGTGTCCAGGCCGTTGATCCGGACCGTCACTTCGCACTTCCCGAACCGTCCGCGACGGATCATCTCCCTCACCAGAATGCGGGCACTGTCCTTTTCGTGAAAGGCCACCGCGTCCTCCAGGTCGATAATCAGCCCGTCGGGGCCGAACAGGTGCCCCCGCAGGAGCATATTCGGGTTGTTTCCCGGCAGATAGAGCATCGTTCGCCTCATGACACGCCGCCTCCTTTCACGAAACGTTCGCACGCGGCCTCGACGCGCGCACCCAAGACGATGTCGAGCGCCCCATTGTCCTGAACGGCGATCTCCGCGTCCGGCATCTGCGGCGCGACCGCAAGCCCGTTTACCGTTTCGTTCACCTTCTTCACGATGGCGCTCGTAAACCGTTTCGCCGCCGCTCCCGAGACCGTCACTTTGCGCCCCGCGCCGGGCTGTGCCCGCGTGACGGTCACCAGGCAATCCATCGACTCCAACGTTCCCGCCTGCGCACTTTCCATGCTCAAAAACCTCCTTGCGTTTCTTTATATTTACTCGCTGTAGACCCTGGGGACCCGTTCCCGAAAGAGGTTCGTCACCTCGCAAGCGCTCGTTCCGATCAGAGCCCCGAGCTCCTCGGGAAGGATCTTCTCGTTGCCCTGTCGTCCGACGATCACAACCTCGTCGCCGACTTTTACGCCCGGCACATCGCTGACGTTCACGAGTGTCTGGTCCATGCAGATCGCTCCCACGGCCGGCACCCGACTTCCGTGTACCAAAACGGAGACCTTGCCGGAGTAAAGGCGCGTATAACCGTCGTGATACCCGAGCGGGACGATGGCGATCTTCTCGCGGTTTCGCGTCGTGTAGCGCGAACCATACCCCACCGGCGTGCCGAGGGGAAGCTCCCTCAAGTGGACGATCTCGGACTTGACCTCGAAAATATACTCACTTTCGATCGGTTTCGGCACCGAGGGCGACCAGTAGGGCCAAAATCCGTAAAGCAATTTGCCGACGCGCACGGCGTCAAGGTGCATCTCGGGGTAGTGGATCGTGGCCGCGCTGTTGCATATATGCTTGATCCCCAAATCGAAACCGTTTCTTTCGAGTTCTGTCGTCAAATTTTTAAATTTCCGAAACTGTTCTTCCGTGAATTCGTTCTTTCCTTCGTCCGAAACGGCCAAGTGGCTTAAAATCCCCTCCGCCTGAACGCCTTTAACACCGTAGAACCCCTTCGCCTTGTCCAGAAACTCGTCGGCGTAAAACCCCATCCGGGACAGCCCCGTATCGATCTTATAATGGACGAGAGCTGGCTTGTTCTTCGCGGCGCCCTCTTCGCTCAAAAGCCCCAAAAACGTTTCGTCGCCGCAGACGACCTCGATCCGTTTGTCGATGTACTCCGCGATCGCCGATTTCGGGGAAGGACCCAATACGAGGACCGAGCAGGAGGCGTCATGCCCGCGGATTGTAAACGCTTCTTCTGGTGTTGCAACCGCGAAGCGGGTGCATCCTTCCTCGAGCAGTGTCCTGACGACCGGCCAAACTCCGAACGAGTAGCCGTTTCCCTTGACGACCGCGATGATCGCCGCTTTTTTGTCGACGAACCGCCGCAGTTCCCCGTAATTCTTGCGCAACCGTCCGAGATTTACTTCCATCCGTGTGGGTCTGTAGTTCACGATTTCACTCACCTACAATCGATTGAATAGAGTAACGACGAAATAAAAAAAGGGGCGCATAAGGAACGAAGCTTCCCTATGCGCCGCTATGCGAGAACGATGTGGATCGTCTACTTCAAAACGCCCTTTTCCTTGTAGTACTTCAGCGCGCCAGGGTGAAGCGGGATCATGATGTTCTTCGCCGCGCTCTCATCCATGTACTTCATCTGGGGGGAGATGGCAATGAGGTCGGCCTTATGCGCGAACGCCGTCTTCGTCATCTGGTAGACGAGGTCCTCGGGCATCGATTCCGTGACGATGAGGATGTTGGGGCCCGCATACGTCTTGACGTCTTTCGTCTGTCCGCGGTACGTGTTCGCGGGGATCGTGAAGCGGTACCAGTACGGAGAGGTCTTCATGACCTTCGCGATCAGCTCGTCCTCGACGTCGATGATGTCGACGAGGCCCAGCGTCGTCGGTTCCACGACGCCCGCCATGCCGATGGCGCCGAGCATGATGGCCGCGTCGATGTGCTTGTCGGAGAACGCCGAGCCGGTGTCGCCGACGCCGAGATTCTCGGCCCGCATATCCTTGTCGGGGTCGATTCCCGCGGCCTTCAGCAGCTCGCGCGCCGTGACTTCCGTCCCGCTCGCGACCGCACCGATGGAAACGCGCTTGCCTTTCAGATCGGCGACCTTTTTAATGCCGCTGCCCTTGGCGACCATGAACTGGATCGGTTCGGGGTAAAGGGGGATCATGCCGCGAAGATACGTGTGCTTCTCGCCCGTATATTTGCCGAGGCCGTTGTAGGCGTTGTAGTAGTTGTTGTCCGCCGTCGCGACTTCGATCTCTTTTTTCTGCATGAGCTGGATGTTGTGCACGGTTCCGCCGGTCGACTGCACGTTCGCTTTCAGGTCCTTGATGTTATCGTTCCAAATCTTCACAAATCCGGAGCCCACGGGGTAGTACGTGCCACCGGTGCTGCCGGTCCCCATCGTGAGGAACGTCGGGGCCGCGTAAGCGCAAGCCGCCATAGCCAATACCGCGATGATCGCAAGAAGAATTCCAAATTTCTTCACTTCGTTCACCTCCGAAATTTTTTAATTCACTATTCACTGCCATAAAAACCGTGTGCCGATGATGCGAACAGTCCTCCTTTCCATTTTGAATTCTTTACAAAAGGCGATATTCCTCAAATGGCTAATTTTTTGTCGATTCTCTTGGTCATACGGAAATAACCGATCATCACGATAATCAGCGCCGTGCTGGCCACGCTCAGGATCAAGTCCGGGTGGATCGCCGCGAGCGCGCAAGGCAAGAGGACGAGCCGTTCCACCGGGTTGAGCATACGGTAAAACCACCCATCGATCGTGCTCGCCAGCGCGATGATCCCAAGCAGCGCCGAAATGAATATGATCGCCAATTCCCACATTACGACGCCTTCTAAAAGAAGCATCGTGTTGTAAACGAAACAGTACGGCAACAGATATGACGAGATCGCGATCCGCGTCGCCGTGATTCCTGTCTGCCCAGGGTTGCCGCCCGAAATTCCCGCGGCGGTGAAGGCCGCCAAGCACACTGGCGGCGTCAGGTCCGCCATGATGCCGAAGTAGTACACGAACAGGTGGGCCGCAAGCGGAAAGACGCCCATCTTGACGAGCGCGGGCGCGATGATCGTGCTACAGACGATGTAGTTCGCCGTCGTCGGAAGCCCCATGCCCAACACCAGGCAAGCGACCATCGAGAGTCCGAGCGTCGGAAGCAGCTTGCCCCCCGCGAGCTCGATGATGTTGTTCGAAAGCGTCAGTCCCAGTGCCGTAAGCGACGACGTGCCGACGACGAAGCCGACGATCGCGCACGCCATGGCGACTCCCAGGCCGCCTCGGGCACCATCTTCGAGCGCCGCGAAAAAGTCCTTGACGCCCATTCGCGTATGGGCACGGAGCTGGCTGAAGACGAGGATGGAAACGATTCCCGTAAACGCCGCGCGGTTCGGGGTGTATTTCATCAGCAGCGTCACGATGATCACAATGACCGGCAGAAGCAGGTGCCCGTCGGCTTTCATGACCTCCTTGACCGAGGGCAGCTCGCTCTTGGGCAGCCCCTGAAGATTCCGCTTCTTCGCGCGGATGTGCACGTTTACGAAGACGGCCGCGTAGTACAGGATAGCCGGCAAGATCGCCGCTGCCGCGATCGTCAGATAAGGAATGCCCAGAAATTCGCTCATGATGAAAGCACCCGCTCCCATGATCGGGGGCATGAGCTGTCCGCCCGTCGACGCGCACGCTTCGACGGCGCCGGCGTACTCGGGAGAGTAGCCGACCTTTTTCATGAGCGGGATCGTGAAGGTCCCCGTCGTCGCGACGTTCGCGACCGACGATCCATTGATAGTCCCCAAAAGCCCCGACGCGATGACGGCCACTTTCGCCGGCCCGCCGGGCAAGTGACCGGCCAGCGCCAGCGCCAGGTTGTTGAAAAGCCGCGCGCCTCCGCTTTTCGAGAGGAACGCCCCAAAGATGATAAACGTGATGACGAACGTCGCGGAGACGCCGAGCGCCACTCCGAAGATCCCTTCCGTCGTCAGGTACATGTGCTGCACGATGCGCGACAGCGAATAGCCACGGATCGTGAACATCCCTGGCGCGAGATAGCCAAATTTACAGTACAGCAAAAAGACGATGCTCAGGCAGGGAAGGACGTTGCCCACGACGCGGCGCCCCGCTTCGAGCACGAGGATGATTGCCGCGATCCCCAACCAGATTTCGTAGTTTTTGGGATCCGCTCCACGCCGTGTGATTTCGTTCGTGAAAGCAACGATGTAACCGATGACGCCGCCGGCGAGCAGCGCAAGCCCCCAGTCGTACCAGGGGGTGTGCGTCTTCGACATTTTCCGCCGCATCGGGTAGAGGATGTAAACGGCGACGATTACGAACGTGAGGTGAATGGAGCGCTGGATCGGAACCGGAAAAGCCATGAACCCGGCGGTGAAAAGCTGGAACAATGACAGACCGCAAAGCCACGCGAAGATGAATTTTCCGGGAAGCCCCGTGAGGATACGGTAACGGCTTTCCACGTCGTATTCCTCGATCAGGCTTTGGACGGACTCGCTCATTTCCACTTCATCCGGGGCGCGGATGATACCGTCTTTTTGCTCCAAATGCTTTTGATTCTCGTTATTCAATTCTTTGTTTTCCATTGATTCACTTTCCTCCATGCCGCCACTATCGACGGATTGTTGATAGGTTGTCGGGCGCGTCGTATACGCAAAGATAAAAACAACTCATGGAAGGATCGATCGTTTAGTCGGGGAGCACACTCCTCCCTTGAAGCATCGCGGCACCTCCTTTTTAAAGGCCCGGGTAGAGCCCTTATTCTACCGCAAGAGCTCTACCCGGAAAAAATTAATTTCTTATTTCTCGAACCCGACGACTTTGTTCCAGTCGCACATCTCGTGAACTTTCGCCTTGGCCTTCTCGAGCCGCTCGCCTTTGAAGTCGGGGTTGATCTTCTGGGCGATGGCCGCCGCCATATCGATCGTCGAAGCCGCTTTCTTCTCCCAGTCGGCATCGTTGCGGAAGTCGCGCCACACGTCGTACGTGAGAACCTTGCCTTCGACCAGCACTTCGCCCAGGGCTTTTTCGATCTTCGCCGCCGCGTCGTTGAGGTCGAGGTACTCGAGCATCATCTTCGCGGTCAGGACCATCGCGCTCGGGTTGACCTTGTACTGGTGCGCGTACTTGGGAACCGATCCGCTGGAGGGCTCGAAAAGCGCCGCCGTCTCGCCGATGTTGCCGCTCGGCGCGAAGCCCAGGCCGCCCGTGAGCTGGCTCGCTTCGTCGGAGAGGATGTCGCCGAAGACGTTGCTGCAGACGATGACCTCATAGTCCTGCGGGTTCTTGATCAGCCACATGGCCGTCGCATCGGCGTTCTCCTCGACCGCTTTGATCCCGTACTGCTCGTAGTCCTTGGCGATCTCGAGGAAGAGTTTTTTCATCATGCCGTCCGTCTCGCGAATGACGTTCGCCTTGTTGCAGCACGTGACCTGTTTGCGGCCCGTGGCCTTCGCGTACTCGAACGCCGCGCGGATGATCCGCTCGCAGCCTTCCTTGGAGAACACGCGCCACGAAACCGCCACGTCGCTGCACTTCTTGAAGCGCTCCATCCCTTTGTGCGCGTCGAACAGCTCCTTGGGCAGCGGATGGAACTCGACGGCCGCATACAAGTCTTCCGTGTTCTCGCGGAACAGCACGAGGTCGATGTTCGGGTCGCCTTTGAGCGGGGTTCCCACACCGGGAAGCTTCTTCGCCGGGCGGAGGTTGATGTAGAGGTCGAACAGCTGGCGCATCTGCAGGATCGCGGATTTGAAGCCCTTGACTCCCGGCTTCGACGTGATCGCCGCCATCAGCGTCGCGTCGGTGTTTGTGATCGTGTCGATCGTCTCGGGCGGAACAGTGTTGCAGCGCGGGTCGCCCTCGCCGAACTTTTTAACAGACTTCTCCCACATGCACCAGCCGAGGTCGGCGCGGACCCAGTCGATCGGCAGATCGAGCGATTCCAGCACCAGCAGGGCGCCTTCCATCATATCGAAGCCACTGTCGTCCCCCGACATGTAGCACACCTTATAGCGATTTTTTTTCTCTTTCACTTTGAGCACGTTACGAGCCATTTCGAAAAACCTCCCAGAAATTTTTATTTATTTCTTAGCTCTTTCGCGTTGCCGTATCGCTTGTGATTCGTTTTCGTCCGTAAAAACGTAAAAAACCTACGCCAGACCCAGCGATTTTTTCACGTGCGGGATCAGGCCGCCGTCGTTGACGAGCCCCTGCACGAACTCCGGGTACGGCGGGAATTTTAGTTTTTTGCCCTTCACCGTAATCTCGCCGGCGTCGAAATCGATCTCGATCTCGTCGCCTTTTTCGACCAGGTCCTGGATCTCGGCACTGATCACGATCGGGAGTCCTTCGTTCAGGCAGTTGCGGTAGTGGATGCGCGCGAAACTCTTGGCCACGATCGCGCCGATGCCGCGCTCCTTGAGGCAGACGGCGGCCTGCTCGCGGCTCGAACCGCAGCCCCAGTTCTTGCCGGCGACGATGATATCCCCCGGCTTCGCGTTCTTGGTGAAGTCCTCGTCCAGGTCCTCCAGGGCGACCTTCGCCATGTCGGCGCGCTCTTTAATCGTGTAGGTGTACTTGCCCGGGAAGATGACGTCCGTATTGATGTCGTCACCGTATTTCCAGACCTTGCCTTTGATCTTCATCTAAAGCACCTCCCGAGGATCGGCGAACTGCCCTTTGAGCGCGGAGGCCGCGACCGTGTACGGGCTCGCCAGATAGATAAAGCTCTCCTTATCGCCCATGCGTCCCTTGAAATTGCGGTTCGCCGTGCTGATGCAAACCTCGCCCGGAGCCAGGATCCCCTCGTGGTTGCCCATGCAGGGACCGCAGCCGGGGTTGCAGATCACGCAGCCGGCGTCGAGGAACACGTCGACCAGTCCCTCTTTCATCGCCTGGCGGTAGACGGTCCAGGAGGCGGGGATGACGATCGTGCGAACCGCCACTTTGTGCCCTTTCAAGATCTCGGCCGCGCAGCGGAGGTCTTCGATGCGTCCGTTCGTGCAGCTGCCGAGGAACGCCTGATGAATTTTCTGCCCTTTCACTTCGTCGATCGTCGCGTAGTTGTCCACCACGTGCGGCTTCGCCACGCCGGGGACGATGTCGTCCAGGTTGTACTCGAACTTCTTGGCGTAGACGGCATCCGGGTCGGCCCACAGCGCTTCCCAGTTCGACGCCTTCTCGATGCCCTTGATCGCCTCCAGGACTTTCTTATCGGGAGGCGTAGCCGCGTTTTTGGCGCCGAACTCGATGCCGAGGTTGCACAGCGTCATGCGCTCGGCGATCGACATGTCGGCGATGCCGGGTCCGTCGAACTCCACGCTCATGTAGTCCGCGCCGTCTGATTTAACGTCACCCATG